>CANBSH010000021.1 GCA_947372105.1 Chitinophagaceae bacterium | reverse complement strand
AAGTGAAATCATTCTGAAAATAAAACTTGAAAATAAAAATCTAACTCAATAACTTTTCAATAGTAGGAGCAAAGTGAGTATGTTCTAAAGAATGAATTTTATTCGCAAGTGAAGCAGATGTATCTGAAGAATTTACCGAACATGTTGCTTGAAAAATAATATCGCCTTCATCATAATGTTCATTCACCCAATGAATACTAATACCAGATTCTTTTTCACCCGCAGCAATCACTGCATCATGCACTTTAGCACCATACATTCCTTTACCACCATATTTAGGTAACAATGCAGGATGAATATTTACGATGGCTTTAGGAAAGGCGCGTACCATTACTTCGGGTACTTTCCATAAAAATCCGGCCAACACGATAAAATTAATCTCGGAATTACGCAAACTCTCTACATATCCGGTGGCCGAAAACTCGGTTTTATTAATAAGTAAGGTGGGAATTCCCTTTTCCTTAGCAATGTCCAATACCCCCGCTCCAGGAACATTACACACTATTAATGACACTTTTATAGGTCGTTTCCCAGGATATTCCACCGCTCTGGCTTCAAAAAACTCTATTATTTTTCGTGCATTGGTCCCCGTACCCGAGGCAAAAATGGCAATATGCTGGGTGCTTTTTCCTATAAATCGACCCGAAATTCTACCCAAATACCCCTTAAAAAAGCGAAATTGCCCTGTGAAGAAACTTACGAAAATGACCGAAATTGGCCATAAAATGGTCAAAACTAGGGGATAAATGAGCCAAAATGCCCAATTTTTCTCTAAAAACACCAAATTCAGGATTTTAGAACATAGCCTCCCACTTAGGCTCCCGCCCAAGGCAAAAGTCAAAAGGATGAGCCAAAACTGACCTGTCCCCACTTTCCACTTTGTCTGTAATCTTTGTAATCCGTTCATAGTGTTTTCCTTGGCGCCAAAGATGATGTTTTTTTCAAAATTTGTATCGCTTTCTTCTACAAAATTCTCCCACATTCGGCTAACATTACAATATTATGACATTCGTCAGCGTTTTTTAGATAACATCCTTGAAACTCAACATTTTCAATTAAAAAAAACTTCTCCAAAACCTAGTATCGAATCCTATTCTTAAGTAATTTTGCACCCGTTCAAGGATATTTTTCCACACTAGACACTGTTTGTGTATATGACAATTTTAAGAAGCCTAGCTAAGATCGTTTCGATCTTCCTATTTATCACCCTTAGTTCATCTATCGGTAATCAGTTGAATGCGCAAGATGGGAAATCACTTTTCTCCCAAAACTGTGCATCATGTCACGCCGTTAATAAAAAATTAACCGGTCCTGCACTTGCTGGTGTAGAAGATCGTTGGCCTGATAAAAAAAATCTGTATGCATGGATTAAAAACAATGCTGCATTTTTAAAAACAGGCGATGCTTATGCCAACAAATTGTACAACGAGTACAATAAAACAGCAATGAACTTGTTTCCTACTTTAACGGATAAAGATATTGATGCGATTTTAGGCTATATCAAATCAGTTCCTGCTGCTGGCGCTGCGCCTGCTGGTGGTGCTGCTACTTCAACTGCTCCTTCAGATGAATCTGATAGCACTTTAGTATTTGGTCTATTAACATTAATATTAGCAGTAGTTTCTTTAATCTTATTACAAGTTAATAGCAACCTTAAAAAATTATCGGATGACAAAGCGGGTATTCCTGCTGTTGATCCTGTTCCTTTTTATCGCAACAAAGCTTACATCGCTTTCATCTCTATCATATTATTTATTGTGGGTGGTTATATGACAACAGTAGGCGCGATGAATTTAGGTCGCTCTAAGGATTATCAACCAGAACAACCTATCTACTATTCTCATAAAGTACACGCAGGTGTGAATCAAATTAACTGTCAATACTGTCATACAGGTACTTACCAAGGCAAACAAGCAACTTTACCAAGTGTGAATGTTTGTATGAACTGTCACATGGCTATCAACGAATACAAAGGCGAAGCTTTAGTTCGTGAAAATGGAGATGTGGTAGATGGTACTGCAGAAATTAAAAAATTATATAAGTATGCTGGTTTCACCGAAGGTCAACCTTGGGATGCAACACAAGCAAAACCTATTGAGTGGGTTCGTATTCACAACTTACCTGATCACGTTTACTTTAACCACGCTCAACACGTGAATGCGGGTCAAGTAGCTTGTCAACAATGTCATGGTGAGATTCAAAAAATGGGTGAAGTAAAACAATTCGCTGATTTAAGCATGGGATGGTGTGTGAATTGTCATCGCAATACACAAGTTCAATTTAAAGACAATGGTTTTTATAGCATCTACGAAAAATTCCATGAGGATTTAAAATCTGGAAAATTAGATAGCGCTAAAGGAATCACTGTTGAAAAAATTGGCGGTACGGAGTGTCAAAAATGTCACTACTAATTAATTAAATAAGACGCGTAATACTATATATACATTATTATGGAGCAAAAAAAGCACTGGCAAAGTTTTGGAGAATTAAATAATTCTGAAGCTTTTAACGCAGAGGTTCAAAACGAGTTTAAAGAAGAACTTCCTTTTGTAGAAGACGAATCAACTCTTGAAAAAGGCGGTAGTTTTTTACAAGCTAAAGCACCTCGTCGTGACTTCCTTAAATATTTAGGTTTTAGCACTGCTGCTGCTGCGGTAGCCGCAAGTTGTGAAATGCCTATTAAAAAAGCAATTCCTTTTGCCAACAAACCTGAGGATTTAGTTCCTGGTATTTCTGATTATTATGCAACTACTTATGTGCAAGATGGGGATGTGATTAGTGTGTTAGCGAAAGTGCGTGATGGTCGTCCTATTAAATTAGAAGGAAATGATTTAAGTCCTTTAACCAATGGTGGTACTTCTGCTCGTGTGCAAGCTGCTGTGTTAGACTTATATGATACTGCTCGTTTACGTTTCCCTTTAATGAGTGGTAAAGAAGCGAGTTTTGAAAATATAGATAAAGCCATTGCTGCTGAATTAAATGGCGCTGCTGTGATTGTTACAAGTTCTATCACTTCACCTTCTACGAAAGCGGTGATTGCACAATTTTTAGCAAAACATCCTGGTAGCAAACATGTAACCTACGATGCAGTGTCTCACTCTAGTATGTTATTAGCCAACGAAGCTTGCTACGGAAAACGCGTTTTACCTTCTTATCAATTTGATAAAGCGAAAGCGGTTGTTTCTTTAAGCGCTGACTTCTTAGGTACTTGGTTAAATCCAGTTGAATTTGCAAAACAATATGCTACTGGTAAAAAATTAAATGAAAAAACGCCTGCGATGAGTAAGCATGTCCACTTTGAAACAGTGGCGAGCTTAACGGGTTCTAACGCAGATCAAAAATATACTTGTCGTCCTTCTGAAATTGGTGCGATTGCTGCTGGTTTATTAAGTGCAGTAAAAGGGCAACCTATTACGGGCATCAATGATGTAAAGTTAAAAGAAGGTATCGCAGTAGCTGCTGATGCTTTAATTGGAAACAAAAATGCAGCATTAGTGGTTGCTGGTAGCAATGATGTGAATGTTCAAATTATTGTAAACGCTATTAACGATGCTATTGGCGCCAACGGTAACACCATTAATTTTGGTGTGACTGTGAATTATCGTCAAGGTATTGATAGTGATTTTGCTACGGTGGTAGATGACATGAACGCGGGTAAAATAAATACTGTTTTATTTTATGGCGCGAACCCTGTTTACTCTTGGCCTCAAGCGGATAAAGTAAAATCTGGTTTAGCAAAAGTGAAAACTTCTATTTCTTTCAATGCTAAATTAGATGAAACTACGGCTCTTTGTAAATACGTTTTACCTGCTCCTCACTTTTTAGAAAGTTGGGGTGATGCCGAACCTGCTGCTGGTTATTATACTTTCTTACAACCTACTATCTCTCCTTTATTTAAGACACGTCCTTTTGAAGACTCTTTATTAAAGTGGTCTGGTGATGCAACCGATTTTACAACTTACTTAAAAAATGAGTGGTCTCGTAAATTAGGTTCTGAAACTGCTTGGAACAAAACTTTACAAGCTGGTGTTTTAAATCCTACTTCAGTTCCTACTGCAGGTGCTAGCTTAAACGGTGCCGCTGTTGCAAATGCATTAGCTGTTGTTGCTGCAAGCAAACCTAATACAACAATCGAATTAGCTTTATATCAAAAAATAGGTATAGGTGCTGGTCAAGGTGCAAGTAACCCTTGGTTACAAGAATTACCAGATCCAGTAACTCGTGCTACTTGGGATAACTATATTATAGTATCTCCTTCTATGGCGCGTACTTTATTGAACATCGATTTAAATAATGCTGGTCAAGCGGATGATTATGAAGTACATCCTCCTAAAAAAGTAGTGAAGTTAACTGTTGATGGAAAATCTATCGAACTTCCTGTTTTAATTATTCCTGGTACACATCCTCAAACAGTGGGTATCGCTTTAGGATATGGTCGTGCAGAAGCAGTGGGTAAAGCGGTCATTGGTACGGGTAAAAATGCTTTCCCTTTAGCTTGCATCGAAAATGGAACAGTGCATTTTAATTGCACCAATGTTACATTATCTGTAACGGGTGAAACTTATCCTGTTGCTTTAACTCAAACACATTTCCGTTACGATACTGCTCAAGGTACTCGTACCGAAGTAGTAAAAGAAATTACTTTAGCTGAATACAAAAAGAATCCAACCGAAATTTTAGAAGAGCGTGAAGCAGAAACTAAACCTTATGGTGGATTAGAAAAATACGAAGCGCAAGGAACTATTTATCCTGTGTACGAACGTCCAGGAATTAAATGGGGTATGAGCGTGGACTTAAACAGTTGTAATGGTTGCGGTGCTTGCGTAGTTGCTTGTAACGCCGAAAACAACGTTGCTGTTGTAGGTAAGCCCGAAGTTTTACGTGGCCATGAAATGCATTGGTTACGTATTGATAAATATTTTAGTGGTGATATGGATAACCCAAA
This sequence comes from Chitinophagaceae bacterium, assembly GCA_947372105.1. GTDB lineage: Bacteria > Bacteroidota > Bacteroidia > Chitinophagales > Chitinophagaceae > Sediminibacterium. The sequence goes on along the minus strand of CANBSH010000021.1, from coordinate 31,774 downwards.
TGTGGTGTTCCAACCTTTAATGTGTCAACATTGCGATAACGCTCCTTGTGAAAACGTTTGTCCAGTGGCTGCTACTAACCACTCTAGTGAAGGTTTAAACCAAATGACTTATAACCGTTGTATTGGTACTCGTTATTGCGCGAACAACTGTCCTTTCAAAGTGCGTCGTTTTAACTGGTCTGATTATTCTGGTGCAGATAGTTTCCCTGACAACCAAGAAGGTATTGTAAACGATGTGGTGATTAATATGAGTGATGATTTAACTCGTATGGTATTAAATCCTGATGTTACAGTTCGTTCTCGTGGTGTGATTGAAAAATGTTCTTTCTGCGTTCAACGTTTACAAGAAGGTAAATTGAAAGCGAAAAAAGATTCTCGTCCTTTTGAAGATGGCGATATTAAAGTGGCTTGTCAACAATCTTGTCCTACCAACGCCATCAGCTTTGGTAATGCCAACGACAAACACAGCGCTATTACTAAAGTTCGTGTTGAAAATCCTAATCGTTCTTTCTATGTGTTAGAGCAATTACACGTGTTACCTAATGTGACTTACTTAGCAAAAGTGAGAAACAGCGATGAACATGAAGCAGCTCATGAAGCTTCTAATGAAAAAGAAGCTGAAAAGAAAGCATAGTAAAAATAGAATCTAGATATTGATTATAAAAAATATTGAAATAGTAGACAATGCATATTAAGTACGAATCACAACTCCGCGAACCTTTAGTATACGGTGAAAAAACTTTTCACCAAGTCACTGAAGATATTTTGCGACCTATTGAATCCAAGCCATCTCGTTTATGGTATGTTGGTTTTTTTATCTCTGTTTGCCTTCTTATGTTTGGGGTGTACAGTGTATATCGTGAGGTGACTTACGGTATTGGTCAGTGGAACTTAAATAAAACCATTGGATGGGGTTGGGATATCACCAACTTCGTATGGTGGGTTGGTATTGGTCACGCGGGTACTTTAATTTCTGCTATCTTATTATTATTCCGTCAAGGTTGGAGAACGGGTGTTAACCGTGCTGCTGAAGCGATGACCATTTTCGCCGTTATGTGTGCTGGTCAATTCCCTATCTTCCACATGGGTCGTGTATGGTTGGCTTTCTTTATCATGCCTTACCCGAACTCTCGCGGTCCATTATGGGTGAACTTTAACTCTCCTTTATTATGGGACGTGTTTGCGATTTCTACTTACTTCACCGTTTCTTTATTATTCTGGTATTCTGGTTTAATTCCCGATTTAGCCACTGTGCGTGATCGTGCGTTTACTAAACTTAGAAAAAAATTATATGGTATTACTGCTTTTGGTTGGACAGGTTCTACCAAACATTGGCAAAGACACGAGAGTTTATCTTTAGTATTAGCTGGTTTAAGTACTCCGCTCGTATTATCGGTACACACTATCGTATCTTTTGACTTTGCTACTTCAGTGATTCCTGGTTGGCATACAACTATCTTCCCTCCTTACTTTGTGGCGGGTGCGATTTTTTCTGGCTTCGCCATGGTGCAAACCTTAATGTTAGTGGTGCGTAAAGTTTTTGGTTTACAAGATTACATCACAGTAGGTCATATTGAAATGATGAATAAAGTAATCGTTTTAACAGGTTCTATTGTGGGTATCGCCTATTTAACCGAATTATTTATGGGTTGGTATTCTCAAAATAAATATGAAGGATATACTTTCTGGTATAGTCGTGCTTATTTATTTAGTCCTTATGGCTGGAGCTATTGGGGTATGATGGCTTGTAACGTATTGTCTCCGCAAATTTTCTGGTCTAAGAAAATGCGTCGTAATTTATTCGTTACTTTCTTCATGAGTATCATCGTTAACATTGGTATGTGGTTTGAGCGTTTTGTAATTATCGTAACTTCTTTATATCGTGATTATTTACCTTCTAGTTGGTCTGTGTATTATAGCCCTTCTATTTATGAGATTGGTTTTTACATGGGAACTTTTGGTTTATTCTTCACTTGTTTCTTCCTATTCGCTAAATACTTCCCAGTTATCGCGGTAGCGGAAATTAAATATGTATTAAAACGTAGCGGTGAATCTTATAAAACGGGAATGGAAAAATTAGAGGCGCAACCTTTAGATAATTTTATTCACGATAACGCTCACCATTAATTAGATTATTGATTAAGACATTATATTATGGCACAAAAGAAATTTGTAGTTGGCTGTTTTGATGATGAAAACGTTTTATTTCCTGCAGTAAAACAAGTTCGTTCTGCGGGGTATAAAATTAAAGACGTTTACACACCGTTCCCTGTGCATGGTTTAGACCACGCTTTAGGTATGCGCGAAACTAGCTTGCACACTGCTGGATTTATTTATGGCATCACGGGTACAACCACTGCAGTGAGCGCTATTAGCTGGATCTTCACTAAAGACTGGCCTTTAAACATTGGTGGTAAACCGCACTTTGCTTTACCAGCTTGGGTGCCTATCATTTTTGAGTTAACTGTTTTATTTGCCGCAGTAGGTATGGTACTTACGTTTTGTTATTTATGTCAATTAGCACCTGGTGTTAAAAAACATCATTTTCACAAACGCGCTACCGATGATTTATTTGTGATGGTGATTGAGTGTTCTGATAAAACAAACACCAGCGATTTACAAGCATTATTAAAATCTAACGGCGCCATTGAAACTAACGTTCAAGAAGCAGAAGAAGGTTGGTGGTTTGGTACTTATGATAACGATGAACTTCCTGCTACTGCATAATTAACTATTTGAATCAATAATTGAATAACACTTTGTATAAGATGAAGAACAAAAATAAAATGAATATCAGTTTACTTTTCGCTATCGCTTTCGTGGCTGTAGCAACTGTAAGTTGTAACGACATTAAGCGTACTCCTGGTTCGGTGTATATGCCCGATATGGCGTATAGTCGCGCTTACGAAACGTATGCTGATCATAGTAATCTTGCTGAAAAAGGAATTAACTATAATAACCTTCCTGTAGCGGGTACACTTGCTCGTGGTAAGGAAATGCCTTTCCCTTATGCTAAAGATGCAGTGGGTGATTCTACCAACTATGTTGCTTCTAAGTCAGTGGTGAATCCTATTGATTCTTTATCTGCAAAAGATTTAGCGGAAACAGAACGTTTATACTTAATTAATTGTGGTATTTGTCATGGCGCTACATTAAATGGCAATGGCCCTTTATATAAAGATGGTAATGGTCCTTATGCTGCTAAACCTGCAACATTAGTAGGCGATGCTAAATATGAAAACATGCCTGCGGGTCAAATGTTTTATTCAGTGGCGTATGGTAAAAATTTAATGGGTAGCTATGCTTCTCAATTAAGTCGTCACCAACGTTGGATGATTATTAAGTACATCAAAAACAAACAAGCTGCTGCTAAAGCTGCTAAATAAATAACTAGTTGATATAACCTATTTTAAAAGATAAAAGATGGCATCTATTAAAGAGCAATTTGAAATTCCGGGCACCCTTAAAACATGGTCTTATGCATTAATAGGCATCGGCGCTGTGGCCTTATTATATGGTATGGTGACCAAAGGTTTTAGCACCGACGAACATGAACAAGTTCACTTTTGGGGTACTTTAATGTATAATACCATTTTCTGGACTTTAGTGACCAATGCCGCTATGTTCTTTTTATGTTTTAGCACCATGGCGATGGCTGCATGGATGCAATCTTTCCGTCGTATCGCTGAAGCGATTTCTACATTGGTGCCTATTTTTGGTGGCATCACTTTATTAGTATTATTATATGTGGTGATTGGTGAAAAACATCATATCTACCATTGGTTAGATAAAGAAGCAGTAGCTGCTGATCCTATCTTAAAAGGAAAAGCGGGTTTCTTGAATCCTACTTTCTTTATTATATGGACTACATTAACGATTACTCTTTGGAGTTATTTTGGATATAGAATGCGTCAAATTAGTTTGGAAGCGGATGTAGCTCCAATGGATGCTGCCGCTGCACATAAATATAATGTGCGTAGCATGGTGCGTTCTGGTTTCTTTTTAGTGTGGTTTGGTTTAACAGTCGCTTCAACCATTCCTTGGTTATGGTTAATGAGCATTGATGCACATTGGTATTCTACTATGTATAGCTGGTATACTTTTGCTAGTTCTTTCGTAGCAGGTATGGCCTTAATCGCTTTATGGTTGATCTACTTAAAAAATAAAGGCTACATGGAATTATCTACTAGCGATCATTTACATGACGTGGGTAAATTTATGTTTGCGTTTTCTATCTTCTGGACTTATTTATGGTTCTCTCAATACATGCTTATTTGGTACGCAAATATTCCTGAGGAAACGGTGTACTTTAAACATCGTGTTCAAGGGGCATACAAACCTATCTTCTTCTTAAACTTATTTATCAATTTCCTTTGTCCTTTATTAATATTAATGAAGCGTTCTGCTAAACGTAATTTCACTTTAGTGGCTTTCATGGCAGTGCTTATTATTTTTGGTCACTGGATTGATTTTTATCAAATGGTGATGGGTAGCTTAATGAAAGAACACGTGAGTTTAGGTTGGTTAGATTTTGGTATCCTTGCCTTTTTTGTGGGTGTGATGATTTTAATGGTTGCACGCTCTTTGGCCAGCAAGCCTTTGATTGCGAAATACCATCCTTTCTTAAAAGAAAGTATCCTTCACCAAGTTTAATAAATTATTCGAGTAAGAAAATATTAATACGATTATGACTTTATTTTTATCCATTGCAATTATCGCCCTTATTTACGTGGTCATTTTTCAAATTGCCAAGGCAAGTGAATATGTATCTATTTTAAAAGGGGAAGAAGCAAGCCGTAAGCAAAACAATAAAATCAACGGATTTTTGATGGTTGCTTTTTTAGTACTTGGCTTCATTGGAATTTATGTTTGTAACAAAGCTTACTACGGTAAAACTTTATTAGCACAAGGAGCTGCTAGTGTTCAAGGTGAGAAAGTGGATCAAATGCTTTGGATTACCTTAATCATTACAGGTATTGTATTTGTGATCACACAAGTTTTATTATTTTGGTTTGCTTATAAATATCAAGAAAGCGATAACCGTAAATCTTTCTTCTTTGCGCATAGCACTAAGTTGGAATTAATTTGGACAGCGATTCCTGCGATCACTTTAACCGTGTTGGTTATTTTTGGTTTACGTAACTGGTTTTTCTTTACAGGAGAAGCTCCAAAAAATGCAATGGTTGTGGAAGTGACAGGTAAGCAATTTGGATGGATTTTCCGTTACCCAGGTAAGGACGCTATTTTTGGTAAGAAATATTATAAAAACATTGATCCTGCTACCAACTCTGTAGGTATTATTTGGGATGATAATTATTCTCAAGATGATATCTTAACAGAACAAACTATGTATGTGGTGAAAGGTCAACCTGTAAAATTAATTATTGGTTCTCGCGATGTGGTGCATGATGTAGGTTTGTCTCATTTCCGTTTAAAGATGGATGCCGTTCCTGGTATTCCTACTACCATGTGGTTTACGCCTAAGTACACGACTAAAGAAATGCGTGAAAAAACCAACAATCCTAATTTTGCTTATGAAATTAGTTGTGATCAAATGTGCGGTAATGGTCACTACTCTATGAAAGGTATCATTGAAGTAGTAGAACAAGAAGAATATGATTTATGGATGGCGAAACAAAAGCCTCAATATTTTGTAGCATTTCCTGAAAAGGATCCCACTGCTGTAAAAGTGGATGGAGCTGCGAAAACAGATAGCACTACTAAAGTAGCTACTGCAAAAATGTAAAAACAACTTTAAGTAGTTGCACTTTTAAAAAAGCAACAACTTGAAATTATAGAAATAGAAAGATTAAAATTATTTAAATAAAAGGTATGAGTCACGAAGCAGTATTACACGGTCATGAAAGTCACGGACATGATGATCATGGTCATCACGAACATCATGATACTTTCTTAACTAAATATGTATTTAGTCAAGATCATAAAATGATCGCGAAGCAATTCTTGATCACTGGTATGGTTTGGGCTGTATTAGGTGGTTTAATGAGTGTACTTTTCCGTTTGCAATTAGGATATCCTGATGCTAGCTTTCCTTGGTTGGAATCTATCCTAGGGAAGTGGGCTAAAGGGGGTCAAATTACACCCGAAGCTTATTACGCTTTAGTAACCACACACGGTACTGTATTAGTATTCTTTGTATTAACAGCTGGATTGAGTGGTACTTTCGCCAACTTTTTAATTCCACTTCAAATTGGTGCACGTGATATGGCGTCTCCTTTTATGAATATGCTTTCTTATTGGTTCTTCTTCTCAGCAAGTATAGTGATGTTATCTTCTTTATTTGTTGAAACAGGACCTTTTAGTGGTGGATGGACTGCCTATCCTCCTTTATCTGCATTACACGATGCATCTCCGGGTTCTAAAACAGGGATGGATTTATGGATCATCGCTATGGCTTTATTCGTAGTCTCTTCTTTATTAGGTGGCTTGAACTATATCGCTACTATATTAAATATGCGTACCAAAGGAATGAGCATGACTCGTTTACCTTTAAGTATTTGGGCTTTATTTTTTACTGCAGTATTAGGGGTATTATCATTCCCTGTATTATTGTCTGGTTTAATTTTATTAATTTTTGATAGAAACTTTGGAACCAGTTTTTATCTTTCTGATATTTTTGTAAACGGAGTAGGTGCTTTATCTAACGAAGGTGGTAGCGCCATTTTATTCCAACACTTATTCTGGTTCTTAGGTCATCCGGAAGTATACATCATTTTATTACCTGCCATGGGTATGGTTTCTGAAATTCTTTCAGTGAATTCTCGCAAACCTATCTTTGGTTATATGGCGATGTTAGGTTCATTATTTGCTATTGCTGTATTGGCCTTCTTAGTTTGGGCGCATCACATGTTCGTAACAGGATTAAATCCTTTCTTAGGTTCGGTATTCGTTCTTTTAACTTTATTAATTGCGGTTCCTTCTGCGATTAAAGTATTTAACTGGTTAACTACTTTATGGCGCGGTAATATTCGTTTTACTCCTGGTATGTTATTTGCAATTGGTTTTGTAAGTTTATTTATATCAGGTGGTTTAACAGGTATTTGGTTAGGTAACGCTGCTTTAGATATTCACTTACATGATACCTATTTCGTGATTGCGCATTTCCATATTGTAATGGGTGTGGCTTCTATGTTTGGTATGTTTGCAGGTGTGTATCATTGGTTCCCTAAAATGTATGGTCGTTATTTAAATAACTCTCTTGGATACATCCACTTTTGGGTGACTATTGCAGGTGCTTATATGATTTTCTGGCCCATGCACTATGAAGGTTTAGCTGGTATGCCTCGTCGTTATTTTGATTTCAGTATTTGGGAAAGCTTCAAACAATTTGCCGATTTAAATCGTTTCATCAGCACTGTATCAATGATTGTTTTTGCAGTACAAATTTTATTCTTAATTAACTTTTTCTATTCCATATTTAAAGGTCGTAAAGTAACAGTTCAAAATCCTTGGGAATCTAATACATTAGAGTGGACTGCTCCTATTAATCCTGGTCACGGTAACTGGCCTGGAGAAATTCCGGAAGTACATCGTTGGCCTTATGATTATGGTAAAGACGGTCATGATTTCATTCCACAAACCACTCCAGTGGGCGCGGATGAAACTGGCACGCACTAAAAATTATTCAGTTATTATAATGCCCTGATTTCAGGGCATTATAATTTGTATCATTGTTTTGTAAAGGGCTCTAATTTTTTTGTGGATCATTTTTTTGTGGATCATTCGTTTTTAATTTTTTTAATTCTTGAAACAAACGCTTACTAATTACGCACAACTCATGAAGTTCACACTCAGTTTTACTGTAGTGTTTACTTGCGTAATTTGTTATATGTTAGCGCCCACAGTGAAGGATTACGATTGGTCTATGATTTTAGGGCTTACTTTTGCAGGCTTATGTATTACTGGTAGCGCCAATGCCATTAATCAAGCGGTTGAAAAAGATACCGATGCTCAAATGAAACGTACTTCCACACGCCCTGTGGCTTCGGGTCGTATGTCGGTTCGCACAGCTTATACTTTTGCTATTATCGCTGGAATTTTAGGTGTCGCAATAATGTGGTACTTCTTTAATATTTCTTCTGCCTTATTATCTGCCTTTAGTTTGTTTTTATATGCGTTCATTTATACACCACTTAAAAAAATAAATTCTATTGCTGTTTTAGTAGGTGCTTTTCCTGGAGCTCTTCCTTGTTTAATTGGTTGGGTAGCGGGTAACGATGATTTTTCTTATGCGGGTTGGTCTCTATTTTTAATTCAGTTTTTATGGCAGTTCCCTCATTTTTGGGCAATTGCTTGGGTGTCTCATGCAGATTATTCTAGAGTGGGTTTTAAATTATTACCTGCCAATGAAGGTCCTACAAGATTTACTGCATTGCAATCTATCATGTATGCAGTGCTTATGATTCCTATTGGTTTTTTACCACACTATTTAAATTTGACTGGTTCGGTGAGTATGTGGATTGTGTTAGTTGCCAATATTTTTATGGTGGTTCAATGTGTGAGATTGTATCAGAACATGGGAGTGCCGGCGGCACGTCGTGTAATGTTTAGCAGTTATATTTATTTACCTATTGTGTACTTAGCATTGTTGGCGGATAAATTATAAATTATAAAATAATATTTATGGATACTGTTGCTTCTACCGAAAAAAAGAAACTACATCCTTATCAAATTTTACTTTGGGTAGGGATTGGAAGTATTATTATGATGTTTGCAGGGTTAACCAGTGCTTACATTGTTAAAAAAAGTCAAGCCAATTGGTTGGAGTTTGATCTACCTCGTATTTTTTGGTGGTCTACGGGTGTTATTTTATTGAGCAGCTTCACCATTCAAATGGCTGTCAAAAAAATCAAATTAGGGGAGATGGGTCAATATCGTGGGTTCACCGCTTTATCTGCCATCTTGGGTTTGCTTTTTGTGATACTTCAAATTCAGGGGTACCAACAATTGGAAGCTAATCATATTGCCTTAACGGGTCCTCGCAGTAATTCAGCGGGTTCCTTTTTGCTGGTGATTACAGGTTTACACTTATTGCATATGGTGGGTGGAGTGATTGCCTTAGTAGGGGTTTCATTAAAGGCTAATTTTGGCAAATCGACCTCTATAAATGCCCTTCCGGTGGAGTTAGTGGCTACCTTTTGGCATTTTGTAGACATCCTTTGGATTTACTTGTTTGTATTCCTTATGTGGGTGAGTTAAATCAGCCCTTTTGTGGAATCAAAATATAAAAAAAACCGGCTATTTTGATACGAATATCCTTGATAGCCAATATTTTTGCACTGAAATAGAAATTGAACATGTCAACAACAACAACCGCTTCTTCAAATGAAGCAAAATTGTGGGGAGGAGGGAAAAGTCCTTTCAACGTAGAATACGGAAAAGTAATGATGTGGTACTTTTTGATGAGTGACGCCTTTACTTTTGGAGCTTTCTTAATTTCCTATGGAACTGTCCGTTTTTCAACCAACGGATGGCCTGACCCTAATGCTGTGTTCCGCAGTTTCCCTTTCGCACCCGAAGGAGTTCACGCTCCATTGGTGTTCGTGAGTATCATGACTTTTATCTTGATTATCAGTTCTGTTACCATGGTATTAGCCGTTCATGCAGGTCATAACATGGATAAAAAAGGAGTGGTGCGCAATATGATTTTAACCATCATTGGTGGTATCGCTTTCTTAAGCTGTCAAGCTTGGGAGTGGAATCACTTATTTCATGAAGGTGCTTGGTGGGGTATGAATCCATTTTTAAATGCAGATGGCACTGCTTCCTCTACCAACTTCACAAACTTCTTTTTCACTATTACCGGTTTCCATGGTTTTCACGTATTTAGCGGGGTGGTGATTAATATTATTATGTTGATCATGACTTTAACCGACAAATTTGAACAAAGAGGCCATTACAATATGATTGAGAAAGCAGGTTTATACTGGCACTTTGTAGATTTAGTATGGGTATTCGTATTCACCATTTTCTACTTATTGTAATTTTCACAACACATTACTTCATTAACTAAGTTATTTATATGTCACAATCACACAATGCACACGCTGATCATGGTACGAACGATGGAAGTGCTATTGCCGAAATAAAAAAAGTTACCATCATCTTATCGGTATTCACTATCATTGAATTGATGTTGGGTTTTTGGATGATTGGTATGCCTGTTGGCGCTTTACGTTTAGCTATTAAAGGGATCATCGTTATATTAATGATGGCGAAAGCTTTTTATATCGTTGCTTACTTCATGCACTTAAAACATGAAGTGAAAAATTTAATTATGACGATCGTAGTGCCTTTATTATTATTTGTTTGGTTTATCACTGCATTTTTGTGGGATGGCAATTCCTTCAAAAATTTACGTAACACTTATGACCGACACTTTAAGGAACAATCCACTATTAAGGTTGCGCCTAAAGAGGAAGAACATGGAGAAAAGCATACTTCAGACGAAAAAAATGAAGTGCCTGCTGAAAAACATTAATTATGAAAAAGCGGTTTGAGCATTCGCTGAAACGAGACGATCAAGTGAAGGCAGGTGCTTATGACGGCAGATATCAAGTTAAAGTGATTCCGAACAAGAAAAAGAAATTATCAAGAGAAGGAGCTCGAGGGCCCTTTTCTAAAAATACTAAACCATCCTCAGAAGGGATGGTTTTTTAAATACCTATCATGTCAAAAAAATCTATTTACGGTTTAATCATTGCTTTATTTATTCCTGTGGGTTGTTACCTATGGTTAAAGTCGGCCAGTGATCATGCTGTAATCATGCCTCGCCATTATTTAATGGACACGGTCATTGAATCGGTGGTGGATGGTAAACAAAAATCAGATACCATTTGGCATACCACCAAGGATATCAGATTAGTGAATCAATTGGGTGATTCGGTGAATTTATATGATCAACAGGGGAAAATAATTATTCTAGATTTATTTTTTACAAGTTGCGGTAGCATTTGTCCCAAGCTCACACGCAATATGGGTAAGCTGCAACAATCTTTTTCACGTGGCGGAGACATTCGCAAAAAAATTGATACTTCCATTGTTCAGTTTATGTCATTATCGGTAGATCCTGTGCGCGACAGCGTTCCTGTGCTTCGTGAATATGCCAACAAAATGAATGTGATTTCAGATAATTGGTGGTTGCTTACAGGAAGTCGCGATAGCATTTACAAATTTGCTTTTGAAGAATTGAAAGTAGATAAATTTAGCGAAGAGCCTATTAGCCCCGACTTTGTGCACACGAGCCGATTTATTTTGATGGATAAAAAAATGCAAGTACGTGGTTATTATGATGGCTTAGACTCCACTTCTTATTTACAAATGGCGAAGGATGTTGGTTATTTAATGTTGGAAAAAGATAAGACACAAAAAAGCAAAGTGTTCCAAGATATCATTGATTTAAGTTGGTTGTGGTTGGTGATTGCAGTGATGGTGACAGGGTTTGTGTATTATTTCAATAAAAAATTCACCAGCGCTTCTAAGCACTAAAAAATACAAGTTTCATAAAATTTAAAAGATAAATTATGTTGACACCGGTAATTCAAAAAAATGATAAGCAAGCCAATTGGTTAATTGCTATTTTTTCCGTGATTGTTTTTGTAGCGGTGACTTTTTTAAGCAAGTTCACTTTAAAAGTAGAACTTCCATTTGATAAACACATTTTTGCATTGATCAATGCTTTGTTAAATACTGCAGTAGCAATTATTTTAGTAGTGGCGTTGATTGCGGTGAAACAAAAAAAGTATCAGCTACATAAAAATTTAATGTTGACTGCTTTGGTGTTTTCTTTATTATTTTTAGTCACTTATATTGCGCATCATTTATTTGCAGGGGAAGCTCGTTTTGGAGATACCAATTTTGATGGGGTAGTGTCTACCGAAGAAATAGCATTAGCTGGCAATGCGCGCGCCTTTTATTTAATTTTATTAACAACGCATATTATTTTAGCCGCTGTTATTTTACCTTTTATTTTATTTACCACTTACCGTGCGCTTACTGGAGAATTTGCAGCACATAAAAAATTAGCAAAACGTACTTGGCCTTTATGGTTTTATGTAGCAGTAACGGGTCCCTTGGTGTACTTATTGATAAAGCCCTTCTATCATTAGAGCTATAATTAGAATTATCAGTAGATCAATCACTAGAGCGATAATTAATACCCCAAATCTAACGCAGGGTCCCAAAATAACTTTTCAAAGTCCACTACTTTTTCGTTGTGGACTTTTATTTTTTCCTTAAGTAATAATGTCTCCATCGTGGTGGGGGTCTCAAAATGTGCCTTGCCACTTAGCATGCCGTTTCTATTTACCACGCGGTGCGCGGGCACTTTAGGTTTAACGCCATGCGAAGCGTTCATGGCCCAACCTACCATTCTCGAACTTCCTCCTGTTCCTAAATATTTTGCGATGGCTCCGTAACTGGTAACACGCCCTTTGGGAATAAGTCTTACGACTTCAAAAACGTTTTGAAAAAAATCATTTGTCTTTGGAGTGTACTGCATTTTTTGTTTTGTTCAGTTCTCTTAATAAAGTAACCCTTGTTTTAATAGGCTCGGGCACGGATTCATAATCGTATGGACAATGCTTGCACGCTTCGCCACAACAATAACCTCGCTTTTGATGATACACAGCAGTAAACACCCAGCGCCCTCGTTCATCAATATAATATTCTTCTTTATTTTCTTCTGCTTCTTGATGATTACTCATAGGATTCCATTCTTTTTAATTCTCCAGCGTCCATTGGAATTTCTTTGACCAATTCTTTCAAAATTTCGTCTTTTTCCAGCGGTAATGCTTGGTCAATATTAAATTGAATATAGTGAATTTGATTACTTTGTGCGATATCTAATCCTTCGTAATAGGTTTTAATTAAACATCTAGGGTCAATTTCCTTTTGCGCATATAAATTGTTGGTTTCATAGATCAAGGTAAGCCCATACAACTCAATCACTTTGAGTGTAAATAAATATAAATTAGGACTATCCGTTTTTAAATGCACTATGCCACCTTTTTTCAAAAAGGCTTGATACACGCGTAAAAATTTAGGATGCGTCAATCGCTTTTTAGCTTTAGAAGCCCTTAGTTGTGGATCAGGAAAAGTGATCCAAATTTCATTCACTTCCTCCGCTGCAAAATATTGGTTGACTTGTTCAATTTGAGATCGTACAAACGCTACATTTTTCAATCCTTCTTTATTGGCAATCGTTGCACCTTTCCAAATGCGGTTACCCTTAATATCTATTCCAATAAAATTTTGATCTGGAAACATTCTGGCCATCCCCACGGCATATTCGCCTCGGCCGCAGGCCAATTCCAAGTTTAAAGGGCGGGATGTTGGTATTGTCCCCGCCTCCATTTGTTGAGCAAAAAAGGACTGCCATTGCCCTTTCATGTTTTCGGGGTACTCCAACACATTGGTATATTCCTTAATTGCCGCAAACTTGATTAACTTTTTCTGCCCCATGCGGCAAAGATACTAAAACCATTTTTCACCTCATAGTCTTTGGAACGAATAGTGCCACTTCATTCCCTATTTAATTAGAATGAATACTAAGAGTCAGATTTCAATAAAATAAGAGCGAAACCAAGATAAAATATATTTTTTTGGTTACTATTTTACACGTACATTTAATTATAAAATTACACGTGTAAATGAACACAAAATTAACCCTAGTCATGGAGGATGAGGTCATTTATAAGGCCAAGTCCTATGCTCAAAAAAAGGGTACAAGCCTTTCTTCCTTGATAGAGAATTATTTGAAGACGGTAGCAAATGATGAAAAGCCTAATAAAGATGCGAACCTACTAAAGCATACCCAGCTTCACCCTAAAGTAGCTAAACTTAAAGGGGTATTAAACTTGCCTGCTCATTTTAATTATAAAGATGAAATTACTAAAGCGCTGGTTCAAAAACGCAACAAATTAAAATGAGAAATATTTATTTAGACACTAATATTATCATCGATTTTTTAACGAATAGGGGAGATGGGGCCAATGCAGCCACACAACTATTTAATTATTATGCGCATCATAATAAAAAAATAAATATCGCAGCAATCTCCTACACCAACATTTATTATATTTTAAAAAAGTATCTGAATTCACACAAAAAAGTCATTCAATCCCTTGCTATTTTATTTGAATTGACCGAAACAGTGGATACAACTAAATTAATCATTCAGCAAGCTATACAATCTAATTTCAATGATTTTGAAGATGCAGTGCAGTATCACTCTGCTTTATCCAAATCTAAAATTGATGTGATTGTTACAAGAGACCGAAAGGGGTTTAAAAATAGCAATATTCCTGTGATGGATGCGGAAGAACTTTGGAAATTAATCTTACAAGAAAATAAACAATAATTTTTTAAATTTATAGCTATGTTTAAATATATTTTTAGTTTTTGCACAAGTGCTTTCATGTTATTTGGACTAACAGACTTGTCTGCACAATCCACCACTTCTAAAGCTATTTTAGAAATCCCGTATACTAATTGTAACAATTGTTGGGATCGTGATTCATTAGGCAATCACCGTGCGGTGGTGCAAGTGAATGACAATGCTAGTTGGGTGAAATTGGTATTGCCTTGGCGTCGTCGAGATGCAGATCCTCAAAACAAACGCATCATTATTCAAGATGCGCAAACCAATGCCTTAGTGTCTAATGCTGTTACGCTTTATGCAAATAGAGAGAGTGGTGAAATTCATTTTAAACCTAGTTCTGGTAAAGGGAAATACTTTGTGTATTACATGCCTTATAAAAATGAAGGCCGTTCTAACTATCCTAAAGGAGTATATTTAAAACCTATCGCAAATAATATAGTGGATGCGCCTACCAATGGCACTGCTCAAGTAGTTTCTTTTGAAGCGATTGATTCCTTGAATAGTTTTTATCCCATGGAAGTTATTGCTACTGCAGCAGAAACCAAATCATTGATTGCAAATGCAGTGAGTAGTTCCAAAAATGGGAATGGATTTATTGTGATTCCCGAAAACAGGACTTTCCCTATTAAGATGAATCAAGATTTACCTTTGCGTTGGATACATGCCAATCTTTCTCAATTTAAAGGCACTGCTGATAAAGGAGAATGGTATGCTTTTCAATTAGGAATTTTCGCTTTACAAAATGCACATCAAGTTACGGTTCAGTTTTCTGATTTAAAATCGAGTAATGGTGGTTCCATACCTGCTTCCAAAATAACTTGTATTAATACCGAGGGCATGAGCTATGATCAAAAGCCATTTAAAAAAGTGGTGGATGTAGATGCGAATCATATTCAAGCTTTATGGTGTGGGGTAGATGTTCCTGTATCGGCAACGCCTGGTGTATATCAAGGAAAAATAATGGTAAAAAGCAAAGAGTTTACTTCTCAAGAAATTCAATTTACTTTAACCATCACTTCTAAAACCATCGCGAATAGTGGTGCAGAAACTCCTTGGAATCAAAATCGTTTAAAGTGGTTGAATTCCACATTGGCACAACAAAATGATGTCATTGCTCCTTATACTCCTTTAGTGGTCAAAGGAAAAGAAATTAGTTTGTTAGGTCGCAAAGTAATTTTAAGTGCAGATGGTTTGCCAGCACAAATTCAAACCTTCTTTTCTCCCGAAATGACAGAGTACACAACTGCCCCTAAAAATATTTTAACAAAGCCTATGCAGTTCACTGCTAATAATATGGCTTTTTCTACACCAGCTGTCAACCATCATTTTGCATTTACTAAACAACAAAAAGGAACTGTGGAATGGACGGCTACTACTTCTTCTAATCAACTGGAGATGCAAGTAAATGGTTCTATTGAATTTGATGGATTTATGGTGTACACTGTAAAGATGACTGCATTAGAAAATATCGATTTAAATGATATTCAATTAAACATGCCTCTGTCAAAATCTGCTGCAAAATATATGATGGGGTTAGGGCAAAAAGGAGGATTCCGTCCTGCACAATTTGATTGGGTATGGGGGGTAGCTACTAAAAATCAAGATGGAGCTTGGATGGGTGATGTGAATGCAGGCCTTCAATTTTCGTTGAGAGATGAAAATTATGTTCGTCCACTTAACACTAATTTTTATTTACAAAAACCTTTGTTACTTCCTACTTCTTGGGGCAATAATAATAAGGGAGGAATTCATATCACCGAAAATAACAACACGGTACTTGTCAATAACTATAGTGGCGCACGTCATTTAAATAAAGGGGAATCCTTGTACTATAATTTTACTTTACTCATTACTCCTTTTCATACATTGAATACCGATTTTCAGTGGGATGCAAAATTCTTTCATGCGTATAAGCCTATTGATACCATTAAAGAAATGAGCAGTGCTAAAATTGTAAACATCCATCATGCGAATGAAATTAATCCTTGGATTAATTATCCTTTTATTGAACATGACAAAATGAAATCTTACATTGATGAAGCACATAGCAAAGGGTTGAAAGTAAAAATTTATAATACCGTGCGTGAGTTGTCCAACCATGCCTATGAAACTTTTCCTTTACGCAGTTTAGGTCATGAAATTTATTCTCCTGGTAAAGGTGGTGGCTATAGTTGGTTGCAGGAACATATTGTGGATGATTATATAGCTGCTTGGTTTGTGCCTAATATTAAAGATGCGGCCATTGTAAATAGTGGTATGAGCCGTTGGCATAATTATTATATAGAAGGCATGAATTGGTTGGCGAAAAATGTAGGCATTGATGGTATTTATTTAGATGATGTTGCTTTTGATCGCATTACTATGAAAAGAGTTAAGCGTGTGTTGACGCAACAAAATCATCCTGGTATTATTGATTTACATTCTGCGAATCAGTTTAATAAAAATGATGGTTTTAATAATAGTGCTAACTTATATATGGAGCACTTCCCTTACATTAATAAACTTTGGTTTGGTGAATATTTTGATTATCAAAAAGCTAGCTCCGATTTTTATTTAACCGAAGTAAGTGGTATTCCTTTTGGTTTGATGGGAGAGATGTTACAAGATGGAGGCAATCCTTATCGTGGTATGATTTATGGTATGACCAATCGTATGCCTTGGGATGATAACGCCGATCCTCGTGCCATTTGGAAACTATGGGATGAGTTTGGAATGAAGGGATCTAAAATGATTGGCTATTGGAGTGAGAACTGTCCTGTTACCACGAGCGATCCTAAAGTATTGGCTACCGTGTATAAAAAACCGAATGCTGCTTTAATTAGTATTGCGAGTTGGGCAGATAATGCAACAACAGTTGATATTAAAATTGACTTTACAAAATTAGGCTTGGATCCTCTTCGTTGCACTGCTTATTTTCCTGAAGTAAATAATTTCCAATCCTTTACCATCACTCCGGCGATGTTGGCTTCTTTGAAAAAAGGAATCATTCCTTCAGTGTGGATAGATAAGGCGAAAGGTGCGGCGATTATTATTAAAAGTGTTGATTAAATATGCAAAATAGCTAAGTCGCTTAATTTCAAGTCTTTAGTCTCATTTTGATACTTTTCAGCCACTTTTTTGAAAAAACTTTTTAAAAATCTACTACATCGTTTTCGTAATATATTTTAATATAGCAATAGTTGTATATCATTTTATCTATTTTCTTATCTCATTGATTTATAGCTAAATAAGTAAAATAGTGTTCTAAATTATTGATTACCTACATATTACATATTTCTGTTGAGTAATTCATAGGGCTGTTTATTAAAGACTGACCCTGCTCATCTCATTCATTTTTGTAATAGATTTAGATCTACAAACATTGTATTTTATTTAACAAATTTCGAAAACTATTGCTATTATGAAATCAATTCGATTGCTTTTCACTATGATTCCTATGCTATGTCTATCCTTTATAGCACAGGCTCAAAAAATTGAACTAACAGGTAAAGTCACTGATCAAGCTACAGGACAACCTTTAGTAGGTGCTTCTATTATTGTAACAAGTAATACGGGGGTTTCTACTAAAGAAAACGGTACTTTCTCAGTTTCAGTTGCCAAAGAAACTAAATCATTTACTATCAGTTTTGTGGGTTATGTCCCTCAAATAGTAAAAATTACAAGTGCGAAAGTGTATAATATTGCCTTAGTACCGGATGTAAGCACCCAAAATGAAGTGGTGGTGATTGGTTATGGTACGCAAAAAAAATCAAGCTTAACAGGTGCGATTGCAAAATTTAAGAATGAAAACTTAGATGAAGCTCCTGTATCAAGAGTGGATCAAGCCTTACAAGGTAAAATTGCTGGTTTAACCATTCAAAATACTTCTTCAGAAGCAGGTGCTGCTCCAAAAATTAGTATTAGAGGTATTAGCTCTGTGAATGCAGGTGCGAGTCCTTTAATTGTAATTGATGGTATGCCCGTTCCTGATGGTTTATCCTTTTTAAATCCTGCGGATATCGAATCTATTGAAGTATTAAAAGATGCGGCTTCTGCTGCTATTTATGGTTCTAGAGGTGCAAGTGGGGTGATCATGGTAACCACTAAAAAAGGAGTGGTAGGTAAAACAAAATATAATTTTAAATATTCTGCGGGTCAAAAGAAAGATTATAAGCGTTATGATATCATGAATACAAAAGAATATGTAGGCATGTTATTTACCGAAATGCAATTAAGATCTACCGATCCTTCTGTAGTTCAATCTACCAACACCGTAGTAGATGGTGATAGA
Organism: Chitinophagaceae bacterium; assembly: GCA_947372105.1. GTDB lineage: Bacteria > Bacteroidota > Bacteroidia > Chitinophagales > Chitinophagaceae > Sediminibacterium. The sequence goes on along the minus strand of CANBSH010000021.1, from coordinate 13,103 downwards.
GCTTCTTATATTATTGAAACAGCACTTCGCAATGGTCAATCCACCGATTGGCAATCTGAATCTTTAAGACCAGGCGGTTTTAAAAACATAATGTTGAGTGCTACCGGTGGTTCTAAAGAAATGAGATATTTTGTTTCTGGTGGATACCAAAATGATGAAGGGATTCAAAATAAAAGTAATTATGAGAAGTTCAATATTAGAACAAAAGTAGATATTGATTTAAGTAAAAAAGTAAAGTTAACAGTTAACTTAAACCCTTCTTATGCTAAAAAAATATCTCCTTCTCAAAACTTTACCAACTTTTGGAGAGCTCCAACATGGTTGCCTGTTTACCACAATGCTTTAACAGCTGCTTTAGTGAATACCAATCCTCAGTATGCAGGAATTTTACCTGGTGACTATGCACATCCTCGACATTTCTCTGGTTTAAAATATTCAGGTAATATGCCTGATGGTACCGTTTGGACTTCAGCTACTACAGCCAATCCAAGTGGTTCTGCTCAACAAAATCCTCGCTCTGATGTAGAAAGATCAGATATTGCTAGCAATGAATATCGTTTACAATCTTCTGCCGAATTAAGTATTGAATTGGCAAAAGGTTTGATCTTTAAAACATTGGGTACTAGTTTAGTAAACTATACGAATGGCTTAAATTTTTACGAAAGAGAATATAACAGTGAAGGGTCTACTAATATTGGTGTTTTCACTAATAATAAATACACTGATTTATTGTCTGAGAATACTTTGAACTATACGAAGTCTGCGAATAAAAATGAATTAAACATTTTAGCAGGTTTTACTTCTCAAACTACTAAAATACAAAATCAACAAACTACTGGAAATGATTTTCCAAGTGATGATATTAGAACTTTAAATAGTGCTGCTCAAATTGATAAAACAGGAACTACGGGTACCAATAACCAAATTGGTTTGGTCTCTTATTTAGGTCGTATTAATTATGCATACGATAATAAATATTTATTTTCTGCTAGTTATCGTGCAGATGGTAGCTCTTATTTTGCTCAAGGTAAAAAATGGGGTAAGTTCCCGTCTATCTCTGCTGGTTGGGTAATTAGTAAAGAAAAATTCTTAAGCGATGTTGCTTGGTTAAGCAATTTGAAATTTAGAACGAGTTACGGGGTATCTGGTAATAACCGTATTGTGGACTTCGCCTTTTTGGATTTATTATATGGTGCGAACTATACTTATGGTTCTGGAACGGGTACTACTACTCCAGGTTTAGTAAGTTCTAGTGCTTATTTATCTAACCCTAATATTACTTGGGAAAGCACCAACCAAAATAACTATGGTATTGACTTAGCTTTATTTAGAAATAGAGTGAATCTTACTATAGATATGTATAAATCTAAAACAGACAGATTATTATTACAACAATCTGCGATGGCCTTTACGGGTGTTCCTCAGTTTTGGAATAACTTAGGTAGCTTACAAAACAAGGGTATTGAAATTGAGTTGTCTACTAAAAATATTCAAAAAAAGAATTTTACTTGGACTACTTCTGCAAACATCTCTCATAACGAAAATAAAATTTTACAATTGGGTACAGAAGCTTTCTTGTTAAACCAAGGAGAGCGTACCGAAGTGTATCGTAATAAAGTAGGAGATCCATTAGTGGTTTTCTATGGTTTTAAAACAGATGGTGTTTGGATTTCTCAAGACCAAATCAATAGCTCTGGTTTAACTTCTTCTTTAACAGGGATGTTTGTACCAGGAGGATTGAAAGTAGTAGATATGAACGGAGATGGTAAAATTGATAATAGCGATAGAACTAATTTAGGTAATCCTTATCCTGATTTTAACTGGGGTATTACGAATAACTTTAAATTTAATGGTTTTGACTTTAGCTTTTTAATCCAAGGAGTACAAGGAGGAAAGTTGATTAATGGTGACCCTAACTATAATGAGTCACGTAGAACAATCCGTATTTACAATCAAAATAGATGGATTAGTGCAGCGCATCCTGGTGATGGCATGACTCCTTATTCAACCAATGGTTTTAACTGGATGTTAACCGATTATGTAATTGAAGATGCATCTTATTTTGCTTTGAGAGAAGTAAACTTAGGGTATACTTTACCTAGTTCGACCATTAAAAGATTAAAAATAAACTCAATGAGATTTTATTTATCTGCACAAAATTTATACTTCCATATGGCTAATGGGTATAGAGGTTTAAATCCAGAAGGCAGATTTAATAACGGTCCTTATTCATCGGTATTAATTGATGGATATCAAAGAGGTTCATTCCCAATTCCACAAACAATCACCGCTGGAATTGACATCAATTTTTAATTTTCTAAATGAAAAAATATAAAGTATTTCTTATGAAAAATATAATTAAATTATTGCTTCTTACACCGATATTTTTTGCATCATGTCAAAAGAATATCGACTTGTATCCACAATCTAATATCACCACCGAAAACTTTTATAAGAACGCAGGTGATATTCAAATTGCCTTAAATGGTTGTTACAATGCATTAAGAGCTCCCTTATTAGAGGAGTGGAAATTAACCGAATTACGTAGTGACAATACGATTATGTATAGCTCTGCAAGTAAATCAGCTCCTAACAGAGATTTAAGTGACTTGGACTTGTTTATTCCTAGCACTTCTCATTCTGCTATTTATAACTACTGGATTGCGAATTATTTTAATATTCGTAATGTGAATGTGATTTTAAATAGTTTAAATGTAAATTATAGTGCTGAAACAGGTGTTGTTACTTCAGATGCAACTGATGTAGATATTACAGATGCTCAAAAAAAGATTGCTACTTCAGAAGCTACTTTTATTAGAGCGTATCATTACTTTAACTTAGTAAGATTATATGGTGGTGTGATGTTAATTCATGAGCCAGTTGATCCTTTTGAAGCACTTACGATTAATCGTTCTAGTACAGATGATATTTATAAATTGATTATTGCTGATTTACAATATTCTATTGCAAATGGTTCTACTACTAAATATGCATCTATTCCTACTACCAATTTAGGTAAAGTAAACGCTTGGGCTGCTAAAGCTTTATTAGCTAAAGTATATTTAACATTAAATCGTAAAACGGATGCCATTCCTTTATTGAACGATATCATTGCAAATAGCGGTTATGGTTTAGTAGCAAATTATGCGGATGTATTTGCTATCAATAATGAGATGAATAAGGAAGTTATGTTTGCAGTAAGATACAAGGCAGGCGGAATTGCTCAAGGTTCTCCTTTTCCTAACTTATTTGCTCCTGAATTAAGTGGTACTGCTGTTATTAATGGTGATGGTTCTGGCTTTAACGCTCCTTGCTTAGAATTGTCCAATACTTATAATGCTTTAGATCTTAGAAAAGCGGCGAGTGTTGCTACATATGGTACTGCTTTGAATAACTTATATCCTAAAAAAATGATCGCTCCAGTGTCTCTTAAAGGGGATGGAGAAAATGATTGGGTTGTAATAAGATATGCGGATGTATTATTAATGTTAGCTGAAGCGCAAGGTAATACTGCTGCAAGCTTGACTTTAATCAATCTAACTAGAGCAAGAGCAGGTTTGCCAGCATTGACTTCAGCTACTGTGACTACCAACGCAATTTTTGAAAAAGAATTAGCCACTGAAAGAAGATTAGAGTTCACTTTTGAAAATATCAGATGGTTTGATTTATTAAGATATAATACTACAATGCCTAGTATCAATGCTGTTACCACTATTCAAGGTAATTTTAGTGCTATGTGGACGACTCATTATAGTAAATATCCGTCTCCTCCATCTTTGGCAACAATCCAAGGATATGTGACTGCTGAAAAATTATTATTACCAATTCCTCAACGTGAAATTGATAATAATACTAAAATAAAAATTCAACAAAACGCTGGATATTAAGATATAGTTTAAGTTTATTTGTTAATGATTCTACCCTACAATTTTGTAGGGTAGAATCATTTTTAGTAAATATGAAAATTTTAGAAATGAATCTGAGTTTTCGATAAACTTATTAACCAGTTTTTTGTCAAATAACGACACATTTAATATTCTGTAAAAAAATCACACCCTAAAACTTAAATGAATTTTAATATGAAAAAAATAATCTATTTATTCTTTTTTATATTGATTCAAATACAAGTATCATTTTGTCAACCTGTTTCTTTCAAACAGACTAGCGCATTATTATCAAAAGTTATTTTAAAAAATGCAAATGAGGCGTTATTGCTAAAGCCCATTACAGTGACCCAGCAGCATAGTGAAAGATCTGCAGGAGGTTTACATGATTTTTTCTCGGAGGGCGATTATTGGTGGCCCGATTCTTCCAATCCTTCTGGTCCTTACATCCAAAAAGATGGTCTTACCAATCCTAACAATTTTACTGCACATCGTTTAGCGATGATTCGATTTAGCAAACTAGCAGGTGTTTGTACTTCTGCTTTTTTATTGACTAAGGATAAAAAATATTCCCAACAGGTCGTAAAGCATTTAAAAGCTTGGTTTATTGATACTGCTACATTAATGAATCCTTCCTTATTATACGCTCAAGCTATTAAAGGAAGATTTACAGGTAGAGGAGTGGGTATCATTGATATGATTCAAATGTTGGAAGTGGCTCAAAGCGTGCGTGTTTTAGAAAAGTATCATGAAATTACCCCGGCTGATTTAAAAATGATTAAAAACTGGTTCTCTAATTATTTAACATGGGTGAATACCCATCAATATGGCATTGACGAAAGAGAGGCCAAAAACAATCATGGCACTTGTTGGACAATGCAAGTAGCTGTTTTTGCAAAACTAGTCAACGATACTACTTTATTAAACTTTTGTAAAAATCGATTTAAGACAGTGTTACTTCCTAATCAATTAGATAAAAATGGAAGTTTCCCTTTGGAATTAAAACGTACCAAACCATTCGGGTATTCTATATTTAATTTAGATGCGATGGTAACCCTTGCGCATGTGTTATCGGATGAGCATGATAATTTATTTGCTACTGAAACACCAAATCATACTACATTACAAAATGCAATTAATTTTTTATATCCTTATGTAAATGATAAAAACACCTGGCCTTATAACAAGGATGTGATGTATTGGAATGAGTGGCCTGTGGCACAGCCTTTTTTATTATTTGGAGCGAAAGCTTATCAGCAACAAAGCTGGTATACACTTTGGAAAAAGCTAGATCATTTTCCTAAGACAGAAGAGGTGATCAGAAACTTACCTATCAGAAATCCATTAATCTGGCTAGACAATAAATAATCAACTATAAATATTTAAAAATTTAAGAATACAATTAACATGAAAAAAAATCTATTCCTTTCCTCCTTGCTATTAGTGGCAATTAGCTTTCAGAGCATGGCACAAAAAAATAGCAAACCCAATATTTTATTTATTGCGGTGGATGATTTGAAGCCTGAACTAGGTGCTTTTGGCAATAAAATTGTGAAGACACCTAATATTGATAGATTGGCTAAAATGTCAACTCTATTTTTAAGTAACTACTGTCAACAAGCTGTTTGTGGACCTACTCGTGCTAGTTTAATGACGGGTATGCGTCCTGATTACACCAAAATTTGGGATTTAAAAACCCAAATGCGTGACATGAACCCCGATATTGTGACGCTTCCTCAATACTTGATAACTCAAGGGTATAACACGGTAGGTACCGGAAAAATTTATCATCCAAGTAGCGCTATTGATAAAATTGATCCAGTGAGTTGGAACCTCCCTTATTTAGAACCACAGGAATCAGATTATGCCAATCATTTAGGCAAGCCTGCAAATAGTCAATATCAAAAGCCGGAGAATAAATTATTATTTGTCAATAAAAAACAAAGAGCACAAAGAGACAATGATGACGAAGAACCTACTACTATCAAAGGACCTTCTACAGAATGTATAGATGTGCCAGATGATGCTTATGATGATGGTGTAATTGCATTATTAGCTAAAAATAAAATGATTCAATTATCAAAAGAGGCAAAACCGTATTTCATGGCGGTAGGTTTTCATAAACCACATTTACCTTTTGTTGCTCCTAAAAAATATTGGGATTTATACAAAAGATCTGAGATGCCTTTAGCTTCTTTCAGAGAACATGCGCAAGATGCTCCTGAGATTGCATATCATAAATCTGGTGAATTAAGGAACTATATTGACATTCCTGAGTATGCCACATTTAATCAACCAGGGAACCATATTTATTTAAAAGAAGAAAAACAAAAGGAATTAATTCAAGGATATTATGCTGCAGTATCTTATATGGATGCGCAAGTAGGTATTTTATTAAACACATTAGATTCCTTGGGTACTTTAAAAAATACAATTGTGGTATTATGGGGTGATCATGGCTGGCATTTAGGAGATCATGATTTATGGGAAAAACATACCAATTTGGAAAATGCGACTCGTGCTCCATTAATTATTGCTGCACCTGGAATGAAGCCAGGACAAACTAAATCTTTATCCGAGCATGTTGATATTTTCCCTACTATTTGTGATTTAGCTGGATTAAGTATTCCTAAGCAATTACAAGGTAAAAGCTTAAAACCAGTCATGCTTAATAATAGCAATTCAGTGAATGATTTTTCAGTAAGTCAATATCCTAGAAAATTAAGTAAGGAAGAAATGCAGAAAGCAGGGTATGATTCCAACAAAATGATGGGCTATAGTTTAAGAACCCCTCAATATCGCTTGACTATTTGGATGAATGATTTCACGACTGATAAACCATTTGAAACTAAAAAAGTGTTTGCTACTGAAATGTATGATTATACGGCAGATCCTTTAGAAAAAGTAAATATTTATAAAGCAGATAAGTATAAAGAAGTTGCGAAAGAAATGTATTCTAAAATGATTGGTTTTTTCAAATCTCAAGAAAAGAAATAAATCAATTTATCTATCCCATATATCCAATCACCTCTAAATACACTCCATGAAAAAAGTATTTATATTTTGTTTACTTGTTGTTTTGATTCAAAGCCATTCATTGGCACAAACAAAATCAAAACCTAATATATTATTTATTGCAGTGGATGACTTAAAACCCATACTGGGGGCTTATGGTAATACATTTATCAAAACACCCAACATTGATAGATTGGCTAAAATGGGAACTACTTTCTTGAACAACTATTGTCAACAAGCAGTTTGCGGACCTACTCGCGCAAGCTTATTAACGGGTATGCGTCCTGACATGACTAAGATTTGGGATTTAAAAACACAGATTCGTGATGTGAGTCCAGATATTGTAACCATGCCTCAATATTTAATTACACAAGGGTATTCTACACAAGGGATTGGTAAAGTATTTGATGTTAGAAATGTGGATGAAAATATTGATAAAGTTTCTTGGAGCGTTCCTTATTACAAAACGGATAAAAAATATTATGTCCCTGAACTGGGTGAACCAGCAGAAGGTAGATACCAACAAAAGGATACCAAATTAGCAGCCGAAAAAGTCATCAAAGATGCTTTAGCAAAGGGCATGACCAAAGCAGAAGCTAATAATGAAGCCACTGCTAAAGTGCGCCCTTCTACCGAATGTATTGATGTTCCTGATAATGCTTACAATGATGGTGCCAATATTTTAGAAGCAAATGATATATTAGCACAGTTAAGCAAAAAAAAAGAGCCCTTCTTTTTTGCAGTTGGAATTGCTAAACCGCATTTGCCTTTTGTAGCTCCCAAAAAATATTGGGATTTGTATAAAAGAGAGGACATTGTATTAGAGCCTTTCCAAGATATTATTAAAAACCCCATTGATGTTGCTTATCATAATGCAGGTGAGTTAAGAGCCTATACCGACATCCCTGCGGTGATTGCATCTACTCCTCAAAAAGATTTTGGTTTAACCTTATCTACCGATAAACAAAAGGAATTATTGCATGGTTATTATGCAGCCATTTCTTACACCGATGCTTTAGTAGGTAAACTTTTAAATACCTTAGATTCATTAGGATTAACTAAAAATACCATCGTCGTTATTTGGGGGGATCATGGTTGGCATTTAGGAGACCATAACTTATGGTGTAAGCATAGCAACTTTGAACAAGCAACGCATGCACCGTTAATTATTAGTGCGCCAGGTTATGCATCTAATAAAACAAAATCCTTTTCGGAACATTTGGATATTTTCCCAACCTTATGTGATTTAGCGGGTATTGCAATTCCTACTCAATTACAAGGAAAAAGCTTGAAGCCATTAATGAAAAATCCTTTGGCAACTGTGAAAGAATATTCAATTAGTCAGTATCCAAGAAGTGGGGTGGATGAAGAAAATGATCGATTGGGTTATGGTCCTGCGAATGTGATGGGATATTCTATTCGCAATAGTCAATACAGATATACCATTTGGATGAAAAATGGTTTTAGAACCACTCAGCCTTATAAAAAAGAGTCTGAAATTGGAGCTGAATTATATGACTACAAAGCAGATCCGCTTGAAAAAGTAAACGTTGCAAAGGATATCAAATATGATGCAGTGGCCAAAAAATTAAAAGCACAAATGTTGGCTTATTTTGCATCTCAAGTCAAAACAAAATAATTTATGAAACAAAGCTTTAAATACAGTCAGGTTTTTTTTCTTAAAAAGTACTTCACTTTATTTATAGCATCATTATGTTCCTCTAGTATTGCGATGAATGTAAATGCGCAATCTTTCACTTCCCAAAATAAAAAACCAAATATCATTGTCATTTTAACAGATGATATGGGTTTTTCGGATATTGGTTGTTATGGCTCCGAAATTAACACACCTAATATTGATTTATTAGCCAAAAATGGAGTTCGTTTTAGTCATTTTTATAACACTGCAAGATGCAGTCCTTCCCGTGCTTCTTTATTAACTGGACTTTATCCGCATCAAGCAGGAATGGGGCATTTATCTACCGAAAATTATACCGAAGATGGGTATGTAGATGATTTGAGTAAAAATGCAGTGACGATGGCTGAGGTTTTTAAATCATCGGGATACGCAACCTATATGACGGGCAAATGGCATATCGCAAAGGATATTGTCAATCAAAATGACAGAAGTAATTGGCCTATGCAAAGAGGTTTTCAAAGATATTTTGGAACCTTAAATGGATCCGGAAGTTTTTATGATCCAGGCACTTTAGTAAGTAATAATACCTATATCACTCCAGGCAATAATTTTTATTATACAAATGCCATTACCGATACCGCTGTTAAGTTTATCAATGAACATAAAACTGCTAATCCTTTCTTTTTTTACATAGCTTATACTGCTGCACATTGGCCTTTACATGCACCTGAAAAAGAAGTACAAAAATATAAAGGGGTATATGATAAAGGTTGGGATGCGATAAGAGAAGCTAGATTTAATAAGTTACAAAAATTAGGCATCATTAGTAAAGAAGCGGTGTTGACCGAACGTGGCGTGAGTATTCCTGCATGGGAAAATGCACCTATGAAAGATTGGCAGGTTAGAAAAATGGAAGTATATGCCGCTATGATTGATGTGATGGATCAAGGTATTGGGAAAATTATTACCACTTTAGAGAAAAAAGGAATTTTAGATAACACTGTTATTTTTTACATGCATGATAATGGGGGTTGTGCGGAACCTTTGGATTCGGATCAACCTGAAATTCCAATGACTGCAGAACAGCAACAAATTCATCCTTATGCAAAGGACTCTATATTTGTTGGGAAGAAACCTAATTATACTAGAGAGGGTCAATTTATTAGAAGTGGTATGGGTGTGATGCCTGGTCCCGCTAATACTTGGGTGACTTACGGAATTGAATGGGCTAATGTGAGTAATACTCCTTTTAAAATGTATAAGCATTGGACACACGAAGGAGGCATTGCGTCTCCATTAATTGTGTATTGGCCTAAAGGAATTACTCAAAAAGGGGTGATACGAAATCAAGACGCACATTTAATTGATATTATGGCTACTTGCGTTGACATTGCTGGCATTTCTTATCCTACTACTTATAATGGACATGCCATTCAACCCATGGAGGGTAAAAGTTTAGTAGGGGCTTTTAAAAACTTGCCTATACAACGCGATTTTATTTTTTGGGAACATGAAGGAAATAGAGCTATTAAAGTGGGTGTATGGAAATTGGTTTCTAAAACTGAAAAAAATAAAGTGTTTACCGATAAAGATCAAAATGCCTGGGAATTATACAATATGGAAAAAGACCCTAGTGAAACGAAGGACCTTGCTAAACAATTTCCTTTAAAAGTGAAGGAATTAGCGACATTGTGGGAGAAGGAAGCAATACGTACCAAAGCATTACCATGGCCTTGGGCTCCCAAAACTAAAAAATAAGTGAGTTTTGAAAGAAGATAAAAAGTGAGTCTTCAACCATCAATGAATAAGTGTTTAAATAAGCCGAATAAATTATAATTTTATTATAAATAATTTACTGAAAACGATTCCTATGAAAAATAAATTACTTTTTGGACTTTCTTTTTTTCTTATAATGAGCGCGCAAGCTTCCGATTATTTAGTTGCTAACAAATCGGAATTAACGAATGCCATTAAACAAGCAGTTCCAGGAGACCAAATTATTTTACGTAAAGGAATTTGGGAAAACACTGAAATCATTTTTGAAGGAAATGGTACTGCTCAAAAAAATATTACCCTAAAAGCGGAAGTGGCAGGGCAAACTATTTTGTCGGGCAATTCTTCCATTAAAATAGGTGGCTCTTATTTAGTGGTGGATGGTTTATATTTTAACAATGGGTATAATTTAGAATCTGTGATTGAGTTCCGAAAAAACGATCAATTATTAGCCAATCATTGCAGAGTGACCAATTGCGCAATTATGAACTATGCTCCTCCCACACGTTTTGAAAATGAAAATAACTGGGTGATATTTTGGGGGCAATATAATCGTATTGACCATTGTACGATTGGCGATAAATTAAACGCAGGTACAACCATTATTGTGAATTTGAATGATGAACGTAGTCAAAACAATTATCACTCTATTGACAGCAATTATTTTTATACACGTACTAATTTAGGAAGTAATGGCGGGGAGCTTTTAAGAATAGGTATTTCAAGATATTCTTTGACGCCATCGCAAACCACTGTTAAGAATAATTATTTTGAAAAATGTAGCGGTGAAGTGGAAATTATATCGGTTAAAAGCTGTTATAATTATGTATTAGACAATACTTTTTATGAGTGTGAAGGATCGGTGGTGTTGAGACATGGCAATCATAATGTGGTTTCTGGTAATTTATTCTTAGGAAACAACAAGCCTAACACAGGCGGGATAAGAGTCATTAATCCAGATCAAACCGTGACGAATAACTTGGTCATTAATTGTGTGGGAGACAGATTTAGATCGGCGTTGAGTGTGATGAATGCGGTCCCTAATTCACAACTTAACCGATACTATCAAGTTAAAGACAGTAAAATCACCAACAACAGTTTTATTAATTGTGCTAATATCATTTTTGGCGTAGGGAAGGATTTTGAAAGAACATTACCTCCTGCCAATGTGTTGTTTGGAAATAATTTTATCACTCCTTTAGGTAAAAATTTATATCAAGATGAAAATAAGGATGGGGGTATTATATTCAAAGCCAATGCCACTAATATTGCTACCACTGCACCAGGTTTTAAAAATACAGGAGTACAAAAAATAAGCTGGCATAATTTATCATTAAATCTTCCTACCGATAAATCTGTGGGAGCTGACTTAAGTAAAGTTGCTTTTGTTGAAAAAGAAAAAGTAGGAGCTTATTGGAAATTTCCTACTGCTGTCGCTGTGAACAAAGGAAAATTAATTTCCGTAAATGCCCATACAACTATGGAGCTTGCAGAGGTGATTGCCAAAGCGAATAGTAATGACACTATTTTATTAGTGGATCCTTTATATGAATTAAAGAAACCCATATTTATTTCCAAGCCGCTTGTAATCATGGCAAAAACAAAAGCAGAGTGGGTAAATGCGGTAGAGAAAAGTATTCCAAGTTTTATTACTATCGAAAATGGAGGTTCGTTATTTATTAAAGGAATTCATTTTAATAGTGCCTACAAAAGTTATGGTGATGCACAAAGTGCCATTGTCACTGCTAAAACAAAAATGTTAAATCATTATGTTTTACAAGTTGAAAATTGTGAGTTTTATAATTTTAATGAATCTTCTTATGCTTGTATTAAGGCGAGCAAAGGGAGTTTAGCAGATAGTATAGTAGTGAATCATTGTGTTTTTAGAAACATGAGCGGCAATGCCATTGATTTATCTAGCGAAAGAGATGACAAGGGAATGTATAACGCCGAAAAAGTAATTGTAAAAAATACAGTGTTCTATAATATGTTAGCGAGTGCGATTAATGTATATCGTGGAGGTAACGACGAGAGCACTACTGGTCCTGCAGTGACCATAGATCATTGTTTATTTAATGATGTAGATAATAGAGAGCAAGGTTGCGTTATTAAATTGTTAGGTGTTCAATATGCTCGTATTTTAAATTCCTCCTTTTATTTAAGTGGGCAAGGGGGAAGTGCCATTATGTTCCAAGAGTTACGATGGGATAATATTAAGGTGGATGATTGTAATTTTTATAAATCAGGAAGGATTCAATGCTTTAGATCCAACTTGATTGGAAAAAATATTACCAAAATAGCCCCTACACCTAATAAACTTTCCTTTAGTAATTACATCCAATAACTAAATAACTAAATAACTAAATAACTAAATAACTTACACTGAATACAAGCATTACGATTCATTTTAAATAATCCCCTATTACATCATACCCTAATTTTTCCCCCAATAACATTCCCTATAACCCCCAATAACATCCCCTAAAACATTACAAAATATCTTTTATGAAATATATAGCTATCCTTTTATCTGTTTTTTTCTTGACCACCAAGGTTTCGGCACAAACTAAAAAGCCAAATATCATTTTCGTCTTAGCAGATGATTTAGGTATTGACGGAGTGACTAGTTATGGTGCAGATTTATATAAGACACCTGTAATTGACAAGTTAGCTAAACAAGGTATTCGATTTACTAATGCTTATACAGCACCACTTTGTGGTCCTTCTCGTGCTATGATTTTAACGGGTCGTTACGCTTTTAGAACTGGTGCAGTGAATCAGGATCAAACTGG
>CANBSH010000020.1 GCA_947372105.1 Chitinophagaceae bacterium | reverse complement strand
TCCAAGGGTCCTATAAAATAAATTAAAGTAGAAGGTAAATGATAGGAAGGAAAATAATAATGAAAATAGGTAAACAATTGTTGTAATTGTGGCTGGGCAATAGCCACCAAATTCATTTTTTTTGTTTCCTTATAAATAGGCTGATACGCCTTAACAAATGAATACAGTTCATTTGATACTTCTCTACCCCCTTGATTGGAATCCAACAAAAGTATATTGGAAAGAAACACCTCTTTAATAAATGAATGCTTTTTTTGTACCGCTTCCCAGTTTTGCTGTAAGTCCAATCTATCTATCTCAAATAAAGCAGTATCAATTCTTTCTACCTTCAAAGAAAAAGAAGGCGCAGTATAAACAGGGCTTTGATAGCTGTTTTTACAGGCTGTTAAGTTGATTAAGAGGAATAAAAAGCAAAAAGAAGTCAAACGCATGACCGAAAATACTAAAAAAAGCAAGGTTATTTCTGTTAAAAACCGACCTTTGTCCCATGAAGATTTGCATTGCACAACAAAACTATCATATTGGGAATTTTGAACAGAACGCACAACAGATGTTGTGTGCCATTGAAGAAGCCAAAAAGCAAGGATCCGATTTAATTTTATTCAGTGAAATGAGCGTTTGTGGTTATCCTGCTCGTGACTTTGTGGAGTTTGAAGATTTTATCAATCAGTGCTATTTATCCATTGACCGTATCAAAGAAGCAGCTGACACAATTGGAGTGTTGATTGGAAGTCCTGCTCGCAATCCTAACCATAAAGGCAAAAATTTATACAACGCAGCTTTCTTTTTATATGAAAAAAAGATAGTTGCTGAGATTCATAAAACTTTACTGCCTACTTATGACGTATTTGATGAAAACCGATATTTTGAACCTGCAGACGAATGGAAAGTAGTTCCTTTTAAAGGAAAAAAATTAGCCATTACTATTTGCGAAGATATTTGGAACCTAGGCGACAATCCTTTGTATCGTATTTGTCCCATGGATAAAATGATGGATCAACATCCAGATATTTTATTAAATCTAAGCGCTTCTCCTTTCGACTATACGCATGATGAGGACAGAAAAGCCACTATTAAATCCAATGTATTAAAATATAAGATACCATTATTTTATTGCAACGCTATTGGAAGTCAAACTGAGATTGTATTTGATGGCAGCTCTTTAGTGTTTGATAAAGATGCTAACTTATGTGGCGCCTTGCCTATGTTTGAATCAGCTATGGCTACTTTTGAATGCAATGAGGATGGTACTATTAATGCACCCATACTAGAACCTGCTGCAAGAGTTCCTAATAAAGAATTGAACCCGGATCATTTAATACCTACTTTAAATATTGATCAAGTATATCAAGCATTAGCGCTAGGTGTGAAAGACTATTTCAATAAAATGGGCTTTACAAAAGCGATATTAGGTTCTTCTGGTGGAATTGATTCAGCAGTGACTTTAGTGATTGCTTGCGAAGCATTAGGGAAAGAAAATGTACATGCTGTTTTAATGCCTTCTCCTTATTCTACCGAACATTCTGTGGATGACGCAGTTGAATTAAGTAAAAATTTAAATAATCCACATACTACTATTCCTATAAAAGAAGTGTATGAAAGTTTTTTAAACACGCTACAGCCTTTATTCAAAGACTTACCCTTTTCTTTAGCAGAAGAAAACATACAAAGTCGTTCTAGAGGAAATATCTTAATGGCCATTGCGAATAAATTTGGGTATGTATTATTAAATACTTCTAACAAAAGCGAATTGGCTACTGGATACGGAACATTATATGGTGATATGGCAGGGGGATTGGGTGTGTTAGGCGATTGTTACAAATTACAAGTGTACGAATTAGCCAAGTACATTAATAGAAATGAAGAAATCATTCCTCAGCATATTATTGATAAAGCACCAAGTGCCGAATTAAGACCCGATCAAAAGGACAGCGACAGTTTGCCTGCTTATGAAACCTTGGATCAAATATTATATCAATACATTGAAAGAAGATCCGATCCAAGTGTCATAAAAGCACTAGGTTTTGATGCAGCACTAGTTGATAAAACTTTAAAGATGGTGAATGCAAATGAATATAAACGCAATCAATTTTGTCCCATCATACGCATATCTCCCAAAGCCTTTGGGGTAGGACGAAGAGTCCCTATTGTTGGTAAATACTTGAGTTAATCAAAAATATTTCAAACGCTTTCTATTTTATATTAAATTGTGTGTAGTACAACGACACAAATTCATATGAAAAAAATAAAAGCCTTCTTTATCACCCTTGCGTGCCTGGTGATTTTTACACAAGTAATAGCTCAAAAAAACACAGCTATTTTACCTGGCGCTTACCAAACTGAAAAATATTTTCCCTTATTAAAAGGAAAATCAGTGGGTTTGTTTACTAATCAAACTGCAACCGTTAATAAAAAGCACCTTATTGATACTTTAATAAGTGCAGGGATTCACATTGAAAAAATATTCACACCCGAACATGGACTACGTGGCACTGCGGATGCCGGAGAAAAAGTATCTGATGAAATAGATGCTAAAACGGGTATCAAAATTGTTTCATTGTATGGTAAAAAAAACGCGCCCGACGCTAATGACTTAATGGATGTAGACATTTTATTGTTTGATATTCAAGATGTAGGAACTCGTTTTTATACTTATATCAATTCCTTGCAATACTATATGGAAGCGGCTATGGCCAATCATAAACCACTTGTTATTTTGGACCGTCCTAACCCAAATGGATTTTATGTAGATGGCCCTGTATTAGAAGCACCCTACTCAAGCGGTGTAGGCAAAAACGCCATTCCAACAGTGTACGGATTAACCATGGGCGAATATGCACAATTATTAAAAGGTGAAAATTGGTTAAAAGTGATGGATGGAAATAATCAATTGTCCTTAACCATTATACCCAATAAAAATTATACGCATAAAAGCAAGTACTCTATTGATGTGGCTCCTTCTCCAAATTTATCAAGTATGAATTCCATTTATTGGTATCCGACTACTTGTTTAGTAGAAGGCACTGTGATGAGTGAAGGACGCGGGACCGAACATGCTTTTGCTTATATAGGTCATCCTTCTATTAGCAATCAAGCATTTAGTTTTGTTCCGGCTCCTAGAGTAGGTGCCATGAGTTCAAAATTATATGGACAAGAATGTTTTGGCTGGGATCTAACACAAAAAAATCCACCTAACAATAAGATAGATATAGCATTGATCATTGAAATGTATCAAAGCTTTCCGCAAAAGGATTCATTTTTTATTCGTCCAAAATCGGGAGAACCCACTGCTTACTTTTTTAATAAGTTAGCAGGAAATGCAAGCCTAATGGAACAATTGAAATTAGGGATATCCGAAGCTGATATTCGTAAAAGCTGGGAACCCGCACTCACAAAATTTAAGAATACCCGTAAAAAATATTTAATGTACCCGGATTTTGAGTAAGGGTATCATTATAAAAAAAGCCCCCGTAATTCGGGGGCATTTTTTATAATGAGATACTTCAATATCAAATTAATTTCCAATAATAGGAATGCCTAACTTATGTACCGCTTCATTTAATGCTTTTACGCCCTCCTTTTTCAAGGTTTCATATTGCTTTAATTGAATATCAGCTAAAGCTTTTAATTCAGCATAAGTTTCTTTGACTTGCTTAGTAGGTGCAGTATATCCTGCAGCTGCAGATTCAAATACACCAGCAATCTTATCATCCAAACGAATAGGGAAATTTAAAACGTCTTGACCACTCTTCGCTTTGGTTTGATGTAAAGCTTCTTCAACCAATTTTAAATTGTCTAATAAACTATTACTTTGTTTTAAGAAAGCACTATCCTTCGTCTTCTTTTGTAAAGTTTGCACTTGACTTCTAATTTCTTTAATCCCTTTCAATGTTTTCATAATGGAACTAAAGCTAGAAGATACTTCTAATAAAAATTGTTCTTGTGCTTTTAAGTCAGCATCCGAAACTTTATAGTTAGGATCTGCCACCACTTCAAAGGGTAATTCAACCGAATCTTTATCAATAGAAACTTTAGCGAAATATTGACCTGGTGCTGCCAATACAGGACTTGTAGAACCATTCCATAAGATTAACCCCTCTTCCGGTTTTTCAATTTCCTTATGATATAAATTCCAAACAAATTGTTGCATTCCACTTTCGGCAATAGGTCCGCCTTTTTCTTTAGAACTAAACTTACGCACTAATTTTTTAGAGGCATCTAAAATTGTAACAGATACTTGTGTGCTATCAGTTGCATTTTTTAACCAATAATTAATCACCACCCCTTTTGGAGGATTGGTTCCTACATTATTAGGAACACCTGCACTAGCTCCTCTATTGCGGCGTCCGCCCATAGCAGGAGGAACACGGAAAGCTTTTGCAATAGGGAAAACTTTGTTTGCATTCGCAGTAGCTGCATCATGATTTTCAATGAATCTTAAATCATCTAAAATATAAATACTACGACCTTGTGTACCCACTATTAAATTATTATCTCTCACTAATAAATCTGTCACTGGAGTCACAGGTAAATTTAATTGGAAGGGTTCCCAATTTTTCCCGTCATTCACTGAAACATACAACCCGTATTCAGTTCCTGCAAATAACACACCCGCTTTGCGTGGGCTCGCTACAATACATCTTGTAAAATGTAAGGGTGCAATACCATTGGTGATCTTTTCCCAAGTTTCGCCGTAATCATGCGTTACATATAAATAAGGTGCAAAATCATCAAGCTTATATCTTGTTCCAGCAAAGTAAGCAGTTCCTTTACGTAAAGGATCTACTTCTACTCTATTCCACATCATCCATTGTGGAACGTCTTTAGGAGTGACATTTTTCCAATGATCCCCGCCATCCTTACTTACATAAATTAAACCATCATCACTTCCAGACCATAATAAATCTTTTTCAAGAGGTGATTCTGCTGCAGTGAATATGGTACAGTAATATTCAACGCTTGTATTATCCTGAGTAATAGGGCCTCCTGAACTTTTTTGACGGCTCTTATCATTCGTAGTTAAGTCTGGAGAAATTTCTTTCCAACTGGCTCCTTCATTTTCACTAGAGAATAAATGATTACCCGAAGTGTATAATTTTTTAGGATTATGTGGGCTAAAGAAGATAGGCGCATTCCATTGGAAGCGATATTTTTGAACATCTGCCCCTGCACCCATGGGATTGTCAGGCCAAACATTTACAATTCTATTTTCACCTGTTTTATGATCATATCTAGTAATCAAGCCGCCATAAGAACCACCATATACCACATCACTATTTAATGGATCAGCAACAATATAACCACTTTCTCCACCCGCAGTGACATCAAAATCATTCTCGCCAATATAACTTCCATAAGTACTAGATAAAATTCTGAATGCAGAATTATCTTGTTGTGCTCCTAAAACTCGGTAAGGAAAATGATTATCGGTACTCAAACGATATACTTGTACGGTAGGTTGATTCATCACAGTGCTCCAATTTTTAGCACCATCTAAACTAACTTGTGCACCACCATCATCACACACTATCATTCGCTTAGGATTTTTAGGGTCAATCCATAAATCATGATGATCACCATGTGGGGTACGTCCTGATTGGAAAGTTTTACCTCCATCACTAGACACCATGAAATTAACGTTAGGGCAATACACTTTGTTTTCATCCATAGGATCTACAAACACTTTAGTATAATACCAAGCACGTTGACGAATATTATTATCGCTACATGTTAATTCCCAAGTTTTACCTGCATTTTCAGAAACGTATAAACCCCCATTCGCATTTTCAATTAAGGCATATAATTTATCAGGATTCGATTTTGCAACAGCGATTCCAGTGATACCCCATACTCCTTTTGGAAACCCTTTATTCGTTTTTATAGAAGTCCAAGTTTCTCCTCCATCCGTACTTTTATATAAACCAGATCCTTCTCCACCACTTTCTAAACTATAAGGAGTACGAATTAATTGCCAAGTACCTGCATATAATACATCTGCATTGCTAGGATCAATTACTAAATCACTAGCTCCAGTTTGCGCATTCACATACAATACTTTTTTCCAAGTAGCACCGCCATCGATACTTTTATAGACCCCTCTGTTTTCATTAGGTCCAAATAAATGACCCATTACTGCAGCCCAAATAATATCTGGATTTTTAGGGTGTACAATTAAACGAACAATATGTCGTCCTTCTTTTAATCCCATATTTTTCCATGTTCTTCCTTCGTCAGTTGATTTCCACATACCTTCTAGACCCTCACTCACATTACCTCTCATGGAATTCTCTCCTTCCCCTACATACACAATAGATTCATTGGAAGGGGCAATGGCAATCGCACCAATAGTACCTCCAAAAAATCCGTCAGAAATATTTTTCCAATTATTTCCTGCGTCTGTACTTTTCCAAACACCACCACCAGTAGCACCCATGTAAAAGGTATTTACATCGGTATAAGACCCTACGCCTGCTGCTGCACGGCCACCTCTAAAAGGACCTAATAATCTAAAAGATTGTTCTTTTAAAATTGGATCCTGCGCTAAAGTAGAAGTCGTAGGAACTACTGGCGCAACCGCTTTCTTTTTTTGTGCGAAAGTTGTTTGAGCAATAAATAAACAACTCAATAATGATGCACTTACTAGAATTTTTTTCATATGATAATTTTTGAATCAAAAAAAAAACAAAACCCCTCTACCAGATGATAAAGGGGTTTTGAAATTGTTTTATTTTATGACTTCGTAGTCTTTGAACTTTTTAATAGGAGTTGCTTCCACTAATTTTCTGAAGCTGGCCCACTCTTTGGTAAAGAAATCATTTGCTTTAGCCACCACATCCTGAATAGCCGCTTCTGCTTCTTTTAATTTTTGCTCTTCTTGTTCACCAGGAACTGTATTTTTTCCTGCGATTAACATGGTAGCATTACGAATGATAGACATAGGTGTAATCACATCTACAGTACCATATCCTTGCTTATCTTGTTTTTTACCATTCACATACTCTCTTAATTTCTTAGCAGACTCTGTTACTTTTTTATGGGCTTTGTTTAATGTATCAAGGCCTTTGTCTTTTTTATCTTTCCACTCTGCAGTCAATTCTAATAATAAAGCATCTACTTCATCCAATTGATCTAATGCTGTATTTAATTTATCCACGCTAGGCTGAAATTTCTTAGTCAATTCATCCTGTTTTTTAACAACATCAAGACGACTTGTAGTTCTTGGATCATCTTTCACTTCAATCCAGGCAGAATCTTTTTTATTGTTCGCTGTTACTACTACTTTGTATTTACCAGGAAGTACATCACGGCCACGATATTCTCTTTCTTCTTCGCCAGCACCGCCGCCTCTGCGACCCATGCCACCTCCACGACCACCAGCAAAGCCGCCAGCACCACCTAATTTAGGCATGCCAGCACCACGTGTTCCTTTTTGTTCGTATCCCCAATATTGTCTATTAAATCCAGTATCTACTGTAAAACTTAAATTACGAATTGCAATATCATTTGCATCTCTAATTTGCACTTTTACTTTTTTCAAACTATCCACTAAATAAACGGTAATAGGATAACCAGTAGGACGGTTCTCACCATCATACATTCCCCATGTACTCCATTCGTAAGGTGAATTTTTATAAGAAGCATTGATGCTGTAATTAGGAGCAGTTAAAAAGAAGCTAGCAGGAGCTCCTTTATCATGTGCTAATTTTCTTAAAGGTCTAATATCATCTAGTACCCACATCGCTCTACCAAAAGTAGCAATTGCTAAATCAGATTCTCTTTCTTGAATTGCAAAATCAAAAGTAGACACTGAAGGATATCCATTTTTCCATTGTTGGAAACGTTCGCCATTATCTAAACTCACAAACATCCCTTGCTCCGCACCTACAAAAATCAAATTAGGTTCTACTGGATCTTGTATCACTGATAAAGCATAGCCAGTCACTTTAGTGCTGTTCACTATGTTTGTCCAAGTTTTACCCATGTCAGATGATCTAAAAATATAAGGCGCAAAATCACCTTGTCTGTAATTATTAACTACAACAAATACTTCATTCACATTATAAGTAGATGCTCTTACTTGTTGCACCCATCCACCTTTAGGGAAACCTGCAATATTAGGAGTTACATTACTCCAAGTAGCACCACCATTGGTAGTTAATTGCACATTACCATCGTCGGTACCCACCCAAATTAAATCCTTTTGAAGTGAAGATGGAGCAATCGCTAAAATGGTACAATGATTTTCGGCACCCGTAATATCAATACTTAAACCCCCATTATTCGTTTGATCAATCATCGCACTATCGTTCGTGGTTAAGTCGCCAGAAATCACTTTCCATGCAGCGCCTTTATTTGTACTCTTATGTAAAAATTGAGAACCAAAATAAATGGTTTTCTTATCAAATGGATCTTGCGCAATTGCAGCATTCCAGTTAAATCTCAATAATGTTTTTGCATCTGGTGCTGGTGGTTGAATAAAAGAAGATTCTCCGGTAGCTGTATTGTATCTACCTACAGAACCGCCTTGGCTCATCGCATATACCCAATTCGCATCTTCTTGATCAGGCATTACATCAAAACCATCACCACCCCATAAATTATCCCAATGGAAATTTTTAATCCCACCTTTCATATAATTATAAGCTGGCCCTCTCCAAGAACCATTGTCTTGCATTCCGCCCATAATATGATAAGGTGTTTCGTTATCTACATTGACATGATAGAATTGTCCAACTGGAATTTTTTCATCAAACATCCATGTTTTACCACCATCACGTGTAATACCAATACCACCATCATTTCCGTCCACCATAAATTTATTATCGGTTGGATGAATCCAAAATGCATGGTGATCAGGATGAATCCCACTATATGGAATAATAGTTTCAAAGTTTTTACCAGCGTCAATACTCTTCATCACTGTTTGACTGATATACCATAAAGTATTTTCATTCAATGGATCACTAATAATATCTTGGAAATAAAAAGGACGATTATCTACAATTGCTTTTTGTGCATTCACTAAAGTCCAATTGTATCCACCATCATCACTTTTATATAAACCGCTTTTGGTAGATTCCACCAAAGCATACACTCTATTCGGATTAGATCGGCTAATAGTAATACCCACTCTACCTAAATTGCCATCAGGTAAACCATGCTCCTTACCTAATTTGATAAAGTTTTTACCGCCATCCACTGTCATATATATTCCACTTCCTTTTCCACCACTTTCTAAATGATAAGGATTGCGATAATGATGCCACATGGCAACAAATAATTTATTGGGGTTTTTAGGATCCATAATCATATCACCCACACCCGATGTGTCATTGGTATATAAAATTTGATTCCAAGTTTCTCCGCCATCTGTGGTTTTAAATACTCCACGGCTTTTGCCTTGTCCATAAGGATTTCCTATGGCACCTGCATATACTGTATTAGCATTGGTAGGATCTACAATGACTCTATGAATATTTCTTGTTTGTTCAAGTCCCATTCTCTTCCAAGTTTTTCCAGCATCTAAGGTTTTATAAATACCTTCTCCAATGCTGATTGAATTTCTTGGATTTCCTTCTCCTGTTCCCACCCAAACCACGCTTGGATTAGATTGTTGAATGGCAACAGCACCAATATTTAAAATAGGTTGTTCATCAAAAACAGGTGTCCAACTCACACCACTATTATTTGTTTTCCAAACACCACCTGATGCAGCACCAATCCATATATTATTAGGATTCGCTACTTCCACATCAATCGTAGTCACACGACCACTCATGGAGGCTGGACCTACATTACGAGGTTTCCAATTTTTAAACACTTTGTTAATGTCTACTTGAGGCGTAGGTGCCGGCGCAACTACTGCAGCTGCCTTTTTTGCTTTTTGAGCTGTTAAAGTGGTGCTAGATAAAATCATAGCAACCAATAAGGATCCAATAATTGATATACGCATTTTAAAAAAATTTGCAGATTTTACAAATGAATGAAGTACCTAAACTATTAATTTTTAGGCAAAAAAGGAGAAAAAAAGAAAGAAAACGAGAAAGCTTTTGATGTGCGGTAGTCTTTTGGGAAAATGTTACAGGCGGGATCTATAATTTTTCAATAATTCCTGCAATTCCTTGACCACCCCCTACGCAGGCAGTTACAATGCCATATTTCTGATTTAATCTTTCTAAGTCATTGATAATCTGTACAGTAAGCTTGGAACCGGTGCAGCCCAGAGGATGTCCCAAAGCGATGGCACCCCCATTGATGTTCACTTTTTGGGCGTCCAAACCTAGGGTGCGTATAACCGCTAAAGATTGAGAAGCAAAAGCTTCATTTAATTCAAATAAATCAATTTGATCCAATTTCATACCCGCCTGTTGCAATACTTTTGGAATAGCAGCCACCGGACCAATCCCCATAATACGAGGATGTACCCCAGCAGAAGCACAATTCACCAAACGAGCAATGGGTTTTAATCCTAAAGATTGTACCATTTTTTCGCTCATCACCATAACAAAACTTGCACCATCACTGGTTTGTGATGAATTACCCGCTGTCACCGATCCTTTTAATGCAAAAGCAGGTTTTAATTTTGCTAACGCTTCTAAAGTAGTGTCGGCGCGAACCCCTTCATCTGTATCTATTGTATAATTACGTGTGGCTCTTTTATTTTTTTCGTTGATATAAGTTTCGGTAATCTCAATAGGTAAAATTCCTTTTTTAAAATATCCATTCTCAATTGCCTGTTTTGCTTTTTGATGAGAGGCTAATGCGAATGCATCTTGATCCTCTCTAGATACGTTGTATTCGTTCGCAACTGCTTCTGCAGTAAGACCCATTGATAAATAATAATCAGGTTCATCAACAGTGATTGAATACGCTGGAACTGTTTTCCAGCCTGCAGTAGGGACCATCGACATGGATTCTGTTCCACCCGCAATAATACATTGCGCCATGCCTGTTCTTATTTTAGCAGTTGCCATGGCAATACTTTCTAAACCACTTGCACAATATCTATTAATAGTAATTCCAGGGACTTCAATGCCTAAAGCTTTCGCGGCAATAATTCTTCCAAATTGTAAACCTTGTTCTGCTTCGGGTACTGCATTTCCTACAATCACATCATCTACTAATAATGGATCCACCATGGGTAAAGATTTCATTAAACCTTTAATCACTTCAATGGCTAATTCATCGGAACGCATAAATCTGAAACCACCTTTTTTGCTTTTTGTCACTGCAGTTCTAAACCCTGCTACGATATACGCCTCTTGCATAAAAAAAGAATTTTGAAATCGGTATTAATTCCACCCTAAATGTAGTGATTTTTATAAAAAGTTGTTTATGCAACTAAATATTTCCTTGTAAATTTGCAATATGTTATATCCTTTGCTGCGAAAAGCATTATTTCAACTCTCCCCCGAAAAAGCACATCAAGTATCGATGAGTAGCTTGCATTTTTTAGCACAGCTACCCGGAGGAAAGTCCTTTTTGAAACAACAATTTCAATATCAAGGAAAAGACTTATCCAAAAAAGTGCTGGGTTTACATTTTCCCAACCCTGTAGGTTTAGGTGCTGGATTTGATAAAAATGCGGAACATTTGGATGTATTGTCTTTATTGGGATTTGGATTTATAGAAATTGGAACCGTGACGCCTAAAGCGCAAGCGGGTAATCCGAGCCCCCGTTTATTTAGATTGCCTAGTGATCAAGCTTTAATTAATAGAATGGGGTTTAATAATGAAGGGGTAGAAGCCATTACAACGAGATTAAAAAAATATCGTTCTCAAAATCAAAGCGATTTAATTATTGGAGGAAATATTGGTAAAAATAAAGTCACCGAAAATGAAGATGCCTGGAAAGATTATTGCATCAACTTTAAAGGGCTGGAAGAAGTTGTGGATTATTTTGTCGTGAATGTGAGTTCACCCAATACTCCGGGATTAAGAGCCTTGCAAGAAAAAGAAGCACTCCGTAAAATATTTTCTGAATTACAATTGCTCAATAAAAATAAGAAACCTATTTTATTAAAAATTGCTCCTGATTTAGAAACAAGTGCTTTAGATGATATCATACAATTGACGAAAGAAATTAATATTGATGGTTTGGTATCCAGTAATACCACTTTAGATAGAACGCTTTTAAATGCAGACAATCAAAAACTAGCTGAAACCTATGGTGCAGGCGGATTGAGCGGCAAGCCCTTACTTACAAAATCTAATGATGTTTTATCTTATTTACACAAAGGCTTGGAATCTAACACACCCATTATCGCAAGCGGCGGTATATTTACCGGTGAAGATGCAAAAGAAAAATTAGATGCCGGTGCCAATTTAATACAGGTATGGACGGGCTTTGTTTATGAAGGTCCTCGCATGGTAAAAAATATATGCGAATATTTAAGTTCATCTCATCATTAGAAATTAATTAGAGGGAATCCAAATAGGAAGAAATCTCAAAAAAAATATTTAATTCAAGATGCTACAAATAAAATGTTTTTGTTTTAATGCTTTTCAAGAAAACACTTATGTGTTATATAATGCAAAAAAAGAAGCAATCATTATTGATCCAGGATGTTATTTCTCTGCCGAAAAAGTTCAACTTAAAAATTGGATCAGTGAACAAGGTCTTACACCCACTTTATTTTTAAACACTCATTGCCATTTAGATCATGTTTTTGGAAATAATTTTATCAGTGAAACCTATCAATTACCAGTACATATTCATGCGAACGAACAAATGGTATTAGATCGTCTACCAGAAGCTGCGGCAAAATGGGGCGTTCCTACCGAAGCCTATACTGGGTCCATAAAATATCTAGAGCAAGATGAATTGATTCCTTTTGGGGAAGATACTTTCAAAGTTTTGGTCACTCCTGGACATTCTCCGGGAAGTGTTTGTTTTTACCATGAAAAGCAGGATTTTATGATTGGTGGAGATTTGATTTTTTTGGATGGCGTTGGACGAACCGATTTACCTGGAAGCAACCCTTTAGATTTAATCAAAAGTATCCGAGAACAAATTCTTCCCTTACCAGAAACCCTTACTATTTATTCGGGTCACGGCCCTGAAACCACGCTGGGTAGAGAAAAGCGAAACAACCCTTATATACAACATATATTAAATAACTAGCAGGCTGTTTAGTTAACAATTTAATAATGATGAAGTAAGCTAAAGGTTCCCTTTATTAGATTTACTTTTGTACTACTATGGCAGACAGACCCATTAAAATATTGATTGCAGATGATGAAGCTGATATTATTGAAATTATCAGTTTTCATTTAACCAAAGCAGGATTTGAAGTGATAGCTGCAAAAGATGGTAGCGAAGCCATTGAAAAAGCAAAACAGTTTGAACCAGATTGTATCATATTAGATGTGATGATGCCAAAACGCACTGGATTTGAAGTGTGTGAATACCTAAGAAGTAATAGTCAATTTGATAAAACTTTGATTGTACTATTAACCGCATTGAACGATGAAGCTTCACATATTAAAGGGCTAGAATTAGGGGGAGATGATTTTGTAAGCAAGCCTATTAGTCCTAAAGTTTTAATCAGCAGAATTACTGCTTTATTTAGACGTATTCAACCTGCTTCTGGAGATAACAAGATTGTAAATATAAATGGATTGGTTATTGACCCTTCTCAATACAGCACTACTTTAAACGGAGTGAGTCATATATTGGCTAAAAAGGAATTTGAATTATTATATTTATTGGCAGCGCAACAAGGACGCGTTTTTTTACGTAACGAAATTTTATCTCAAGTTTGGGGCAATGATGTCATTGTAGGTGATCGTACCATTGACGTGCATGTGCGTAAAATTAGAGCCAAGCTGGGTATAGACTGCATTACCACAGTGAAAGGGGTAGGATACAAATTCGATTATTAAGTCAAATTTGATACCTTCGTAAAGGCTTCCAATGGCCTACCAATATGTTTAAACAGCAAAATTTATCACCTAAACAATTAGCAGCTCTTACTGCATTATTGCTTTCGAGCATCATTGCTTGCAGCGTGTATTTGCTAGTGTATGATTGGCGTTACCTACTTTTTTATTTTCTAGTCAGTTTTGTGATTTGCTATTTGTTACTAGATAGAATACTAGATCATTTTATTTATCGAAAAATAAAATTGATTTACAAACTCATTGCACAAACAAAAGCGACTAAACGTGAAGAAGCTTATTTAAAATACGTATTACCTCAAAAGGGAATTGATGAAGTAAGAGAAGATGTGGAAGCTTGGGCCGAACAAAAAGCCAAAGAAATTGAAAAACTTCAATCCAATGAGGAATTTAGAAAAGAATTTTTACAAAATTTATCGCACGAAATTAAGACCCCTATTTTTTCTATTCAAGGTTATCTAGAATTACTGAGCGACCCCGACGTGACAGATTCAGCCTTGCATCATAAATTTGTGAATCAAGCACAATCTAATGTGCAAAGATTGGTTCAATTAGTGAGCGATGTGGATACCATCACCAATTTAGAAATTAATAAAGACCCTTTATTAAAAAAGTCATTTGTGATTCAGGATGTGATCCAAGATGTAGTAAATAACTTAAGTATACAATGGCAGGCAAAAAATATTCAATTTCATTTTAAAAAAGGAAGTGAAAGCCCAGTGAATGTATTTGCGGATAAAAATAAAATTTATCAAGTGTTGGTGAATGTATTTTCCAATGCAGCCAAATACGGAAAAATTGATGGTCAAATTATTGCAAGCGTATATAAATTAGAGGAAGGTAAAATACTGGTTGAAATAAGTGATGATGGTATTGGTATTACCGAAGAGCAAATTCCTAGATTGACCGAAAGATTTTATAGAACAGATGATGCCCGAAGCAGGGATATTGGCGGCACTGGCTTAGGCTTAGCCATTTGTAAACATATTTTAGAAGCGCATCAAGAATCATTACATATTAGAAGCACACTGAATGTGGGTACTACCGTTGGTTTTACTTTAGCGAATAGCCCTTCTTAAGGATAATTTTTCGTTTCTTTGCATTATAAATTTTTTAAATGGGTACTATTTTAGTAACAGGTGGATGTGGTTATATTGGAGCACACACTATTGTTGATTTATTAGAGA
This sequence comes from Chitinophagaceae bacterium, assembly GCA_947372105.1. Classification (GTDB taxonomy): domain Bacteria; phylum Bacteroidota; class Bacteroidia; order Chitinophagales; family Chitinophagaceae; genus Sediminibacterium. The sequence goes on along the minus strand of CANBSH010000020.1, from coordinate 22,758 downwards.
ATGGATTTGAAGTTGTTTCTGCGGATAATTTATCCCGAGCTTCGGAACATTCACTATCGGGTATTGAAAAAATAACGGGTAAAAAAATAAAAAACTATTGCGTGGATTTAACGGACGCAAAAGCGACCGAAAATATATTTATTGAAAACCCTTCAATTATTGGTATCATTCATTTTGCCGCCTACAAAGCAGTTGGAGAATCGGTTGAAAAACCTTTAGAGTATTATGAGAATAATATTTTCTCATTAGTACATTTATTAAAGATGGCAGTGAAATATAATGCAAAGCATTTTATATTTTCATCTTCTTGCACTGTATACGGAAATCCTGATGCCATTCCTGTCACAGAACAAACTGAATTAAAACCTGCAGCTTCTCCTTATGGTGCTACCAAACAAATGGGCGAAACCATTGTGAGAGATACCGCTTTTATACAACCTCTTTCTACCATATTATTGAGATATTTTAATCCAGTAGGCGCACATCCTTCTACTGCAATTGGCGAGCTTCCTATTGGTCGTCCTCAAAATTTAGTACCTGCTATCACGCAAACTGCTATTGGCAAATTAGATACTATGAATGTATATGGCGATGATTATGACACGAGAGATGGAAGTTGTATTCGTGATTATATTCATGTATGCGATATCGCACACGCGCATACTTTAGCATTGCAATATTCTATCAAAAATAATCAAGTAAAAAGTTGCGAGGTATTCAACTTAGGAACAGGTAATGGTATTACCGTATTAGAAGCCATTAAAGCATTCGAAAAAGTAGCTGGAGTTTCCTTAAATTATAAAATTGGACCTAGACGCGCAGGCGATATTGTTGCGATATATGCCAACAATGATTTCGCAGTTAAAAAATTGAGTTGGGAAATTAAATATTCCTTAGAGGATATGATGCGCACCGCTTGGGCTTGGGAACAAAGCTTAGTGAAATAACTTAGTAAAATAACTTAATAAAATAAATAGCGAGCTGTCTAAAATCTTGTGCTATTAATTTTGTACTAACATTTTTTCCGCGTTCTCTGCAACTTGTAATGCTTCAATAAATTCATCTATATCTCCATTTACAACAGCATCTAAGTTATAAGAAGTCACCCCAACTCTGTGATCCGTCACACGACCTTGAGGCCAATTATAGGTTCTAATTTTTGCACTTCTATCTCCGGTACTCACTAATGTTTTACGATGCTTTGATATTTCATCTTCTTGTTTACGCACTTGCTCTTCAAATAATTTTGTACGCATCATATTCATCGCTTTCTCACGGTTACCTAATTGAGAACGTTCTGTTTGACAAATAATAACAGTACCAGTAGGAATATGCGTTAACATTACTTTCGTTTCCACCTTATTTACGTTTTGTCCTCCCGCTCCTCCACTTCTTGAGGTTTCCATTTTCACATCAGCAGGATTTAAAACAAAATCTACTTCTTCCGCTTCCGGCATCACTGCCACCGTTGCTGCAGAGGTATGCACACGACCTTGCGTTTCGGTACTTGGTACACGTTGTACACGATGTACACCACTCTCAAATTTCATAGTACCATATACATCTTCTCCAGTCACTTCTAATATCACTTCCTTATAACCACCTACAGTTCCTTCGCTCTCACTTGCGATCGCCACTTTCCATCCTTTTCTTTGACAATATCTGGTGTACATGGTTAATAAATCTCCCACAAATAAACTTGCTTCATCACCCCCAGTTCCTGCCCTTAATTCAATAATGGCATTTTTATCATCCTGTGGATCCTTAGGTATTAATAATTTAGTTAAGTCTTTTTCTAATTGCAATTTTTCATCTTCTAATCCTGGTAATTCTAACTTACCTAATTCGCGCATTTCAGGATCATCCCCATTCAGGCTTTCCTTAGCAAATTGATAATCAGCAACCACTTTTTTATATTTCTCAAAAGGTTGCATAATTTTTTCCAAGGAACGATATTCCTTACTGAATTTTTGAAATTCAGATTGCTTATTGATGATCTCAGGATTGGTTAAAGCCACCCCTACTTGTTCAAATCTGGCTTGTATGGCTTCTAATTTATCTAACATAGTGCTTTTTAGGTGAGCAAAAATAGTTATTTTAGTTGTCAATTAAAACAAAACAGATTTTATGAAAAATTTAATCTTCTTTTTCCTATTGCTAGCCCTAGGAACTCAGGCACAACCCATTCATTTTAAATCTGTTTTAGTGGATACACACAACGATTGTATCACCGCCTGTATTGAGAAAAAAGTGAGTCTGGACCAGGATCTTAGAGGTATTAATCATTCCGATTTAACTCGCTTCAAACAAGGTGGGGTAGATTACCAATTATTCTCTATTTGGTGTGATGGTGAAAAAGTGAACCCCTATGCTTGGGCAATGCGCGAAATGGATACATTAGACGCCGTCGCAAAACGTAACCCTGATAAGATTGTGGTAGGCAAAACATGGAAGGAAATTGAAAAAGCGTTGAAACAACATAAAATGGTGGCGCAATATGGAGTAGAAGGTGGCCATATGATCGAAGATGATATTCGTAAATTAGATACCTTTTATAATAGAGGGGTGAGATACATGACACTTACTTGGAACAACTCTCCTAGTTGGGCAAGTTCTCATGCGGATGAAAAAAATCCAAAATATACAGGACCACGGGGACTTACCGAATTTGGAAAACAAATTGTACATCGCATGAATGAGTTGGGAATTATTGTAGATGTTTCACATGTAGGAGAAACTACTTTTTGGGATGCTATTAAAACAACTACTAAACCAGTGATTGCTTCTCACAGTAATGCCTATAGTATTTGTCCTGTGAGTAGAAATTTAAAGGACGAACAAATTATTGCGATTGGAAAAAATGGCGGTGTGATTTGCTTAAACTTTTTCTCTGGTTTTGTAGATAGTAATTTTTCCAAAAAAGATGCTGCATTTCGCAAAGCGCATGTTGCAGAAATTGATTCCTTGCTAGCCACTGGTATTCAACGTGAATATGCTTTTACCATGGTATCTGAAAAATATCCAGCCGAAAGTGAAAACATCAAACCCGATTTAGAATTACTGATGAACCACTTTGATCATATTGTAAAATTGATTGGCGTGGATCATGTAGGTTTGGGATCTGATTTTGACGGAATCAACTCTGCCCCTAAGGAATTAAAGACCGTATTAGATTATCCAGCATTTACGAAAGCATTAATCGCACGTGGATATTCTAATAAAGATATAAGAAAGGTATTGGGAGGGAATTTTTTACGCGTGTATCGTATGAATAACCCTAATTAAAAATTAAGGGTTATTCATACTCCCCTCTTATGATTTATTTAAAAAAACAAGCTTTTTTTAAAAGACTTATGAATAACCCTAATTAAAAAAATAAAATCAAGGCCCTCGTTTATGGGGGGCCTTGAAAAATCATTAGCGTAAAATATAAAAGACCCTTAATTTTCATTAAGGGTCTTTTATATTCAATAACCCTCAATAGAAAATTAATAGCTTAGCAACTTCGCCATTGTTTCTTCTAGCCTACTATTAGCGAGATATTGTTTTTCCAATTCCAAATTAAATGGAATGGGGGTATCCAATGAGGCACATCGCATGATGGGTGCATCTAAATATTCAAAGCAGTGTTCGGCAATCCAAGCACTTAACTCGGCTCCTATTCCTCCTGTCAAATTATCTTCATGCAACACACATACTTTACCTGTTGCTTTTGCCATGGCTTCAATACTTTCATAATCCAGAGGTGCCAATGTTCTTAAATCTAAAATAGCAATAGCATGTTCGGGGTGCATTTCCTGATAATGTTGCGCCCACAACACGCCCATTCCATAAGTAATAATACAAGCATCCTCTCCTTGTTTGACGCAATGCGCTTTACCTATGGGAGTATAATAATATTCATCCGGAACCTCACCAGTCAAACTTCGGTACAAGGCTTTATGTTCAAAATATAAAACAGGATTAGGATCTTCTATGGCTGCAATTAATAATCCTTTTGCATCCATAGGATTCGATGGATACACCACTTTTAATCCAGGCACATGTGTGAACCAAGCTTCATTAGATTGAGAATGAAAAGGACCGGCACCCACACCAGCGCCTGTTGGCATGCGGATTACAACATCTGCATTTTGTCCCCATCTATAATGAATCTTCGCTAAATTATTTACGATTTGATTAAAGCCCACACTCGCAAAATCGGCGAATTGCATTTCCATAATAGACTTCACTCCTTCTAAACTTAAACCTAAAGCAGCTCCCACAATGGCACTTTCACAAATGGGTGTATTTCTAATTCTTTGCTTACCAAATTGTGCTACAAAACCTTCTGTCACTTTAAAAGCGCCACCATATTCTGCAATGTCTTGCCCCATAATAATTAATTCAGGATGCAAAACCAATGATTGTTTTAAAGCATCAGAGATCGCTTCAATAAAACGTTTAGAATTTACAATAGGATGATTTAATTCATCAAAAGAAGTAAGATGTTGCATACTTACTGGAGCAAAAACATCTGCTACTTCAGTGGCTATTGAAAAATGTGTTTCTTCTGGAAGTATTGCCTCTTTTAATTCCTGCTCAATTAAATCCTTGCATTCATTTCGAATAGAAGCCACTTCCATTTCGGTCAACACTTTTTCTCTCACTAAAAATTGTTCGTAATTTTTAATAGGATCTTTAAGTGACCATTGTTCCGTTAATTCTTTAGGAACATATTTAGTTCCACTTGCTTCTTCATGACCTCTCATTCTAAAAGTATCGCACTCAATTAAATATGGTTTTTGATGATTGATACAGTAATCACGCACCCCTCTCACAGTTTCGTACACTTCTAAAATATTATTGCCATCAATTCGTATACCTTCCATGCCATACCCTTTTGCACGATCTACTAAATTTTCACAACGATATTGTTCCTGCGTAGGCGTACTTAAACCATATCCATTATTTTCAATTATAAATATAACTGGCAAACCCCATACTGCTGCTACATTCAAAGCTTCATGAAAGTCGCCTTCACTCGTTCCACCATCTCCTGTAAAAGCCAATGTTGCTTTGAGTTGTCCTCTTTGTTGATACGCCAAAGCCACGCCATCTGCTATCGCTAACTGAGGACCTAAATGTGAAATCATTCCACAAATAAAATGTTCTTTACTTCCAAAATGAAAACTGCGCTCTCTCGCTTTGCTATACCCTGATGCATACCCCTGCCATTGTTTAAACAAGTCTGTCAAAGGCATATTGCGTGATGTAAAGACACCTAAATTGCGATGTAAAGGCATGATCCACTCATTGGATTCCATGGCCAAGGTAGCTCCTACCGAAATGGCTTCTTGACCAATACCACTAAACCATTTACTAATTTTTCCTTGACGTAATAACAATAGCATTTTATCTTCTATCATTCGAGGCCAAAGCAAGGAACGATAAAAATGAATTAATTGAGCGTCCTCCAATTTGTTTCTCTTAAAATGCATACTAGGAGTTGTGTACCAAATTTACCATTTTTACGATAGATAAAAAATTAAAGGTCATGTTCCGCCCCGATAACTCGGGCCGGAACATGACCTTTAAAAAATTTCCAAACCTCCTTCTTAGTCCTTAGAGTTCAATTTGCTTAGAAGTTTTAATATTTCAAGGTATAACCAAACCAAAGTTACTAATAATCCAAACGCACTATACCATTCCATATACTTTGGAGCCCCCATTTCGGAAGCACGTTCGATGGAATCAAAATCTAATAACAAATTCATGGCAGCAATACCTACAATGAATAAGCTAATGCCAATACTTAAAGGGGAGCTATCAAAAGCAAAACCCATGTTCACGCCAAACAATCCTAAAATCCATACAATTAAGTAAAACAAACCAATACCTACAGTAGCTGACATAATAATAGAACGTAAACGATTAGTTACATTGATAATTCTAAAATTGTATAATAAAAACATTGCCAAGGCCACTCCTAAAGTTAAACCTACAGCATGCAAAATAATATTGGGATAAGATTTTTGGAACATCGCATTAAAAAAAGCACTGATGCCTCCAATAAATAAACCTTCTAAAATACCATAAGCTGGTGCGATGTATCCTGCCCAAGTGGGTTTAAACATCATCACGATGGCTAATACTAAACCGCCGATAGCTCCTACTAACATTAAAGTGGTCGCAGTAGAGACATTACCTTCGGCATACACATTCCAAATGTACATGGCAGACGCCATCACCATCAATAATAAAAAACCAAATTTATTCATGGTGCCGCGTATACTCATTACACCAAATGCAGTTGAATTTTCGTGTAAACTTTTATCGAAAATTTTTTCCGTTAAAGTAGGATTACTGGATCTAAACATTGCCATAAAAAATTGTTTTACCAAAAATACTAAATAGTTATAAAATACCCACGAAGTAATTGTCTAAAAAAAGGTTAATTGACCGAAGGCTTTAAACCAGGATATTGGGTGAGTTTTTCGAATTGATAGTTTTTGCGTTGCTTTAAAGCACGAATAAATTGTTCCAATTTCAAAGAATCAGCTGAAGCTCTAAACATATGATCATGCATCAAAATCACTAAATGATTTTTAGTTAAGGTTTGATGATGAAAAAATAAACTATCCACTTTATCTGCCATGTATTCGGGACTTTGTACAGGACGACCTGCTTTATTAAACCGCCATTGTAAATCCCAACCAATCACATTCATACCTACACTATCTAGCTTATCCACCAAGGGCCTCACCAAATTACTTGCTCTCTTAACATTTGTGATATTCCAAGCATTGTTTCCCGGAAGGCGAGTCAAATTATTGGCCGGCTGTAAGATCTCCTTTGCTTTTAAAAAGTCTAGTAAAGCGGTATCAGGATGATGATAAAAACTTAAATAATTATTATTTGCATGCGTAAAACTATGATTGGCGATGGTGAACAGGGCCGGGTAGCTACTAATTTGTTGGAACATTTGCCTTCCAAAAGACGACCTAGATTGGTGTAAACCCACTTCAAAAAAGGTAGCAGCCACATTTTCCTGACGACAAATCTCAAAACAATTCAAAGTTCCTGATAAAGGTCCGTCATCAAAAGACAAATAAATCACCCTTGAATTACTGTCGATAGTCTTGGCTAGGGCGGTTTTAGATGTTTTGTCTACGCCCTGGAAAAGAGCCTGAGTGGGGGAATACCCTGTGTTCAAACTTATTAAAAATTGAGCCCATATATAAAAAAGCGATCCAAAGGCCATAAATAACTGGTATTGAAGGCGTAAAGTTAGGCCAGAAATCTATAATAAAATGATAAAAAAACTTCGTTTTAAAGCTACGATTTGTAACTTCGTGCTCAAAATTTAAGGTATATGCAAAATGAAGTGCTTTTACAGGATGTAGTCATCAAATTCGCTGGAGATAGTGGTGATGGTATGCAATTAACAGGACAACAGTTTACCAACAATACGGCTTTATTAGGAATTGATTTAGCTACATTTCCTGACTTCCCTGCAGAGATTAGAGCTCCATTAGGAACTTTAGCGGGAGTGAGTGGATTCCAAATTCATTTTAGTTCCAATCGTGTTTATACTCCAGGTGATATTTGTGATGTATTAGTTGCGATGAATGCTGCTGCTTTAAAAGTAAATTTAAAGGGCTTAAAAAAAGGTGGAAAAATCATTGCCAACTTAGAAGGTTTTGATACTAAAAATTTACGTTTAGCAAATTATGCGGATGGCATTAATCCATTAGAAGATGGAAGTTTAGATGGATATGAATTAACTAAAGTAGATATTACTAAATTAACTCGTGAAGCTTTAAAAGATTATCCTGAATTAGGTATCAAGGAAAGAGATCGTGCAAAAAACATGTTCGTCTTAGGATTGATCTACTGGATATATAATAGAGACTTGGATAGCACTATTGGATTCTTAACAGAAAAGTTTGGTAAGAAGCCAAAAATCTTGAATAGTAATATAGATGTATTAAAAGCAGGATATAATTATGGCGATACTGCTGAATTATTTACTTCTCGATACAAAGTAGAAAAATCAAAAATGGAACCAGGTACTTACAGAAGTATCATGGGTAACCAAGCTTTATCTATGGGATTGATTGCAGGTGCTGAAAAAAGTGGCTTGCCTTTATTCTTAGGTTCTTACCCTATCACACCCGCCACCGATATTTTACATGAATTAAGTAAATATAAAAACTTTGGCATTCGTACTTTCCAAGCGGAAGATGAAATTGCGGGTATCGCCTCTGCCATTGGAGCAAGTTATGGTGGTGCCATTGGTTTAACAACTACTTCTGGACCTGGTATGGCTTTAAAAACTGAAGCAATGGGTTTAGCGATGATGTTAGAATTACCATTAGTCATTGTAAATATTCAAAGAGGAGGACCTTCAACAGGTTTACCTACAAAGACAGAACAAAGTGATTTATTACAAGCGTATTACGGAAGAAATGGAGAAGCCCCCATTCCTGTGTTAGCTGCAGCTACACCAAGTGATTGTTTCTTTATGGCTTATGAAGCCATCCGTATTGCATTACAACATATGACTCCAGTCATTTTATTAAGTGATGGTTACATTGCAAATGGAGCAGAGCCTTGGAAATTCCCGAAAGCAAGTGATCTACCAAAAATTGAAGTGAGTTTCAAAACAGAATTAGCAGAAGGTGAAACTAAATATCTTCCTTATAAGAGAAATGAAAAATTAGCACGCCCATGGGCTATTCCAGGAACTCCTGGTTTAGAACATCGCATTGGCGGATTGGAAAAACAACATGAAACGGGTAACGTGAATTATGAATCCGATAACCACGAATTCATGATTAAAATGAGAGGGGCTAAAGTAGAAAAAATTGCCGACTACATTCCATTACAAACACTTGACAGTGGTCCTGAAAAAGGAAAAGTATTGGTATTAGGATGGGGATCTACTTATGGAACTATCAAAAGTGCAGTGCAAGAATTACAAGAACAAGGAAAATCAGTGAGTCACGCTCATGTTAAATATGTTCGTCCTTTCCCTAAAAACTTAGGAGAGATTTTAAAGAATTTTGAGACTGTTTTAGTACCAGAAATTAATGATGGTCAATTAATCAGAATCATTCGTGATAAATATTTTGTGGATGCGAAAGGCTTCAATAAAATGAAAGGAACTCCTTTAGCGAAACACGAATTGCTAGAAGCAATCAATGAATTATTATAATTAAAGTTCGCGTTAGTATACTGTTTTTTGAACTTTAAAAATAAGCGCATAAAAAAACCCTCTGGACATTCAAGAGGGTTTTTTTATGACCACTTTATATTGCAAACTATAGGTTCGAATAATATTTACAAAAAGCAGATAAGCCGCAAGCCTCACATTTAGGAGATCTAGCCAAACAAGTATACCTACCATGTAAGATTAACCAATGATGTGCTGTATGTACTAATGCTGTTGGGATTTGTTTGATAAGTGCTTTTTCTACTGCTAAGGGAGTCGTAGCAGTCATGGGCACTAACCCTAATCTTCTACTCACTCTATATACATGGGTATCCACCGCCATATTGGGTTGCTGATCGATGACACTGGTAATTACATTCGCGGTCTTACGCCCTACCCCTGGAAGTTGAATGAGTTCGGGAATGGTCATGGGCACTTCGCCCCCAAATTGATCTAATAATAGTTGACTCATCCCAATTAAATGTTTGGTTTTATTATTAGGATAAGAAATGCTTTTTATAAGTGGAAATAAATCTTCAAAATTTGCCTTCGCCATTTTTTGAGGCGTAGGATATTTTTGAAAAATAGCAGGGGTAGTTAAGTTTACACGCTTATCGGTGCATTGTGCAGATAATATAACAGCGACTAATAATTGAAAGGGATTATCATAGAACAATTCCGTTTCAGCAACAGGCATGTGCTCCTGAAAATATTGAAGTATGTGTTGGTAGCGTTCCTTTTTTGTCATTGTTTGGGAGCGGGGTGCATCGTATCCTCAAATAAATAAACCTCTTCTCCTTCTCTGCGTAATAAATAGCGCTCTCTTGCATATTTTTCTACGGATGCAGGATTATTTTGTATACTATTTAATTGTTTTTTAGTTTTATCAATTTCATCTTGATAATATTTTTTGGCGCCCTCTACTTTTTTCAACTCTTCCGATCTTTCTCTTTGTTGAAAAAAATCTCTTTGATCAAAAAATAACATCCACACTGCAAAAACCAATGACACTAAAAAATAGCGATTGGTTACAAAGGGTAAAATTTTCTTCAAAAATGCCATAAAAAAAGGTTGGAGTAAAATTAGCGTAGTTCTAATTATAACCCAACCTTTTTGGTCAAAGACTTTTAAAAAATATAGCCTTTACTATTTGGTACCAAACTTCACCTTCCCTTTAGGGTAGATGGCAGTTTCGCCTAACGCTTCTTCGATACGAATTAACTGATTGTACTTAGCCATACGATCGGTTCTAGAGGCAGAACCTGTTTTAATTTGACCACAGTTTAAAGCCACCGCTAAATCGGCAATAGTAGTATCTTCAGTTTCGCCACTTCTGTGAGACATAATCGTATTGTACCCATTGTGTTGTGCTAATGTAACCGCATTGATAGTCTCCGTCAAAGTACCAATTTGGTTTACTTTTACCAATAATCCATTTCCAATTTTTTTATCAATTCCCATTTGTAAACGTTCTACATTGGTCACAAATAAATCGTCTCCAACTAATTGACATTTATCTCCAATAGTTTGAGTCAATGCTTTCCAACCATTCCAATCATCTTCTGCCATTCCATCTTCGATAGAAATAATAGGATATTGCTTCACCCATTTTTCCCAATATTTTACTAATTGATCACTAGTCATTTCCTTACCAGAACTTTTATGGAAAACATATTTTTTCTTTTTAGCATCCCACAATTCACTATTCGCTGCATCCATTGCAATCGCAATTTGTGACCCTGTTTTATATCCTGCTGCATGAATGGCTTCTAATACTGTTTCAATCGCTTCTTCATTGCTTTGGATATTAGGAGCAAAACCACCTTCATCACCTACGTTTGTGCTAAATCCTTTTTTCTTTAATACTGATTTTAAGTGATGGAAAATTTCAACCCCCCAACGTAAGCCTTCGCTAAAATTAGGAGCGCCAATGGGCATCACCATGAATTCTTGAAAATCAATTTTATTATCAGCATGTGCTCCACCATTTACAATGTTCATCATTGGAATAGGTAAAGTTTTTGCATTGGTTCCACCAATATAACGATACAAAGGAAGGTTGGCTTCTTCAGCTGCTGCTTTTGCTACTGCCATACTCACCGCTAAAATGGCATTGGCTCCTAATTTTCCTTTATTTGGAGTACCATCTAAATCTATCATCACTTGATCAATAGCTGCTTGTGCAGAAACATCAAACCCAGTAATAGCTTTGGCGATTTGCTCGTTCACATTTTTAACTGCTTTGATCACGCCTTTACCTACATATTTCTTTTTGTCATTGTCTCTTAACTCTACAGCTTCATGAATACCAGTACTAGCACCACTAGGTACTGCAGCACGACCCATCGCACCTTCGTCTGTTACTACATCTACCTCTACAGTAGGATTACCACGGCTGTCTAAAATTTGTCTTGCATGTACTTCAATAATGTAACTCATAAAATGTATTTAAAATTGGAAATAATAAATTTGAAAATTCAGACTGCAATTTACACCCATTTTTTTTAATGGGTCAGCAATTTGAAAATTTCTTCTAAACTAGCTTGTTGCGATTGTAATGATTGTATGTTCAAACCCTTTGCTAGCGCAAAGCTCATCAGTTTATTCTTCAACAAAGTAGTGTCATTTGCCTCTGCAACTAACGTATGTTTGTCTACTAATTCTATTTGAAAACCGAGCGCTTTTAATTCGGGTAAATGGGCGTCTATGGTTTGTTCAAAAATGACAGTCACTTTATTTTGGGAGGTCTTTAATAAATTTTCAATGGGCTCATTAGCCACTAATTGACCTTGATGAAGCACTAACACTCTGGAACAAATGGCAGTGACTTCCTGTAAAATATGTGTCGAAAATAAAATCATGCTTTTTGAACTCAAGGATTGGATCAATTGTCGAATTTCAATTAATTGATTGGGATCTAGTCCGGATGTAGGTTCATCTAATAATAATAAAGCAGGCTGATGTAAAATTGCAGCACCTATTCCAACTCTTTGTTGATACCCTTTGGAGAGCTCCCCCATTTTTTTGGTTTGCATAATTGTAAGACCTACTTCGCCAATCACTTCTTGTATTCTTTTATTTGGATTTGGAAGTTGATGCACTTCTGCTAAAAAATGAAAATACTCTTTCACATACATATCTAGATACAAAGGATTGGATTCAGGTAAATACCCAATGCTTTTTTTATAGGCAGTAGGATCTTTCTCTATCGAACAATCATTTAATGTGATCACTCCCTGATCGGATGGTAAAAAACCAGCAATCATTTTTAATGTGGTGGACTTGCCTGCGCCATTAGGACCTAAAAAACCTACAATCTCCCCAGGTTGAATGTTAAAGGAAACGCTATCCACAGCTAGGTGCGCTTCATATTTTTTACTGACTTGATGGACCGTTAAAGACATACTCAAAAGTAGTGAACAATCCTTAAAAAGAAATTAATTCACCTCACTACTTATATGTCATAGCTTATTAATGTTCTTAGGCCTATTTATCTACGACCTATTTTTGCAAGGCCTATTCTATTTCAGAAGAAGATTCGGGCAAATGATCATATTCATTCGCACTTGCATATTTCCCAAAAATAAAAAAGCCAATACAGATAGGCGTAAATATTAATAATATAATCATCCACTGTAATGTCACATTTGCTTTTTGTGCTGCACTCGCCGCTCCCATTTTTTCTAAGGCTTCATATACTAAAAAGCAAATAATAGCGGGCGCTAATAACATCCAAACATATCCTAATAATTTTTTGATCGAATTCATTTTAATAGTATTTATAATGTCTTAAAATTTAAATGGAACTTAGTCCATTACATTCTTATCTATTTTATTGGTTAAATAAACGACACCAATCACCAAACAAATTGAAGCGACGCCAATGGGATACCACAAGCCTGCTAATGGATCTCCGTTAGGGTGAGCTTCATTCTTAGTAAATTCAACAATGAGTGTGCCTAAGAAAGGAACCAAGCCCCCAAAGACTCCATTTCCAATATGATATGGAAGTGACATGGAAGTGTATCTTATTTTGGTAGGGAACATTTCCACTAAAAAAGCTGCAATAGGACCATACACCATAGTCACATACAAAATTTGCACAAACACCAACCAGATCAAACTCCAGTAAGAGCTTTTATCCATTGTTTTTTCAATCACCACATTGGGTTTTGCAGATTGAGTTAAAATCAATGTAGTAGAAAGCGCAGATAAAGAATCTATTTTAATTGTAGGATCATAGGTAGCAGATAAATGAAGAGTGTCAGTTTTGGTATATTTAAATACAGCGCCATCTGTGTAGGCAGTATCAAAATGTTGTACTACATAAATTTTAGTGTTGTCTTTTTTATCAACCACCACGGTCTTCTCAGAAATTTTTGTACTAGCAAGATCTATTTTTTCAATTCTATTATTGGCACTTGTGATCACTAAAAATTGTTTGTAAATAGGACGGTAGGTAAGAATGGCTAATAACATACCTAATAGCATGATCCATTTTCTACCCACTTTATCACTTAGCCAACCAAACAATACAAAACCAGGTGTTGCCATTAATATCGCCCATAACATTAAATCGCGTGATTGTATAAACTCTACTTTACAAACGGTTTCAATAAAACTTTGTGCGTAAAACTGACCCGTATACCACACCACTCCTTGTCCCATCACAGCGCCAAATAAAGCCAATAACACCATTTTGAAATTAGCTTTATGTCCAAAACTTTCTTTCAATGGATTCGTCGAAATTTTTCCTTCTGTTTTTAATTTTGAAAACATAGGTGACTCACTCATGCGCATTCTAATAAGCACTGAAACTCCTACTAGTAATAATGAAATCCAAAAGGGATATCTCCATCCACCCCACTCTGCACTAAATTTTTCTACCCCTTGTTCGGAACGAATAAATATAATCACACCTAATGCTAAAAACAATCCTAAAGTAGCAGTTGTTTGAATCCAACTGGTCCAAAATCCTCTTTGACCTGCTGGTGCATGTTCTGCAACATATGTAGCAGCACCTCCATATTCGCCCCCTAATGCCAAACCCTGTAATAATCGAAGTATTAAAACTAAAATAGGTGCTGCCCAACCAATCGTGGCGTATCCTGGAACTAAGCCAATTGCAAAAGTAGATCCACCCATGATGACCAAAGTCAGTAAAAAAGTATGTTTACGTCCAATCAAATCACCTAATCTGCCAAACACTAATGCCCCAAACGGACGCACTATAAAACCTGCGGCAAAAATAGCCAATGTGCTTAAAAGTGCTGCTGTGCCTGCATCTGCCGGAAAAAATTGTTTAGAAATTATGGTGGCCAACATGCCAAAAATGTAAAAATCATACCACTCAATTAAAGTGCCCACCGAAGAAGCACCAATAACAAAAGCAATACTATTTTGCGATTTTGTTTGACTCATATTTTAAAATGTTTTCAAGTGAATATTCAAGTTAAATATTTAAACTGAAAAAATGTAAATTTGAGTACCACTATTTAACGATTCCTTATGTCTTATCCATACCAAATTAAAAACCTTGAAGCTTATCATGAAGCTTATAAAAATAGTATCGAAAACCCTGAAAAATTTTGGGGAGAGATTGCAGAACACTTTTTTTGGAGAAAAAAATGGGATAAAGTTTTAGAATGGAATTTTAAAGAGCCTTCCATTAAATGGTTTCAAGGCGGAAAATTAAACATTACCGAAAACTGTTTAGATCGTCATTTGAATACCATGGGAGATACGCCTGCTATTATTTGGGAACCTAATAACCCCGAAGAACAACATCGCACTATCACCTATAAACAGTTACATCATAAAGTTTGTCAGTTTGCGCAAGTGCTTATTAATAATGGTGTCAAAAAAGGAGATCGAGTTTGCATTTACATGGGGATGATTCCCGAATTAGCAATTGCCGTATTAGCTTGCGCCCGTATTGGCGCAATTCACAGTGTAATTTTTGGAGGTTTCTCTGCACAAAGTATTGCAGATCGCTTAGAAGATGCACAAGCCACTTTTATTATTACTTGCGATGGCGCATTTAGAGGCGCTAAAGACATTCCCTTAAAAGCAGTAATTGATGATGCACTAATTGGAAATAAAACCATTCATCGTGTGATTGTATGTACGCGAACACGCACAGCAGTTTCTATGATTGAAGGAAGAGATGTTTGGTGGGAAGATGAAATTAAAAAAGTTGATGCTCAAGGAATTCATTTTGTAGAAGCTGCTGAAATGGATGCAGAAGATCCTTTGTTTATTTTATATACATCCGGTTCCACAGGAAAACCAAAGGGCGTTGTACATAGTACTGCAGGGTATATGATTTACACTCACTACACTTTTGTAAATGTGTTTCAATATCAACTCCATGACATCTTTTTTTGTACAGCAGATGTAGGTTGGATTACAGGTCATAGTTATATTGTATATGGACCATTGAGTGCAGGGGGTACCTCATTAATGTTTGAAGGTATTCCTACCTTTCCTGATGCAGGGCGTTTTTGGAGCATCATTGACAAGTTTAAAGTAAACGTTTTATACACTGCCCCTACTGCAATTAGATCCTTAATGGGATTTGGATTGGGACCTATTCAAGGGCATGACTTAAGTAGCTTAAAAATATTAGGCACTGTAGGAGAACCTATTAATGAAGAAGCATGGCATTGGTATGATGAACATATTGGTCATAAAAAATGTCCCATCGTTGACACTTGGTGGCAAACCGAAACAGGTGGCATTATGATTTCTAATATGGCTGGTATTACACCCGGCAAACCCGGATGGGCCACCTATCCTATGCCAGGAGTGGCTCCTATTTTAGTAGATGATAAAGGAAATGAAGTCACTGAAATGGAAGAGGGTTTGATGCGTGGTAATTTATGTATCACACAACCTTGGCCTGCTACTTTAAGAACCACCTACGGTGATCATGAAAGATGTCGCACTAATTATTTTGTGACCTATGACAATTTATATTTCACAGGAGATGGCGCTTTAAAAAATAGTGAAGGTCAATTTCGTATTACGGGTCGTGTAGACGATGTATTAAATGTAAGTGGTCATCGCATTGGAACTGCCGAAGTAGAAAACGCGATTAATATGCACTCAGGCGTAGTAGAAAGTGCAGTCGTAGGGTATCCGCATGATATTAAAGGACAAGGTATTTATGCTTTTGTAATATATACTGGCTCACATGGTCAAGACACGCATGGCACAAGCGATTTAGTACGTAAAGATATTTTACAAACAGTCACTAGAATTATTGGCGCGATTGCGAAGCCTGATAAAATTCAATTTGTAGCTGGCTTACCTAAAACAAGATCGGGTAAAATTATGCGACGCATTTTACGCAAAATTGCAGAGGGCGAAATAAAAAGCATAGGAGACACTTCCACACTACTCGATCCTTCTGTTGTAGATGACATTGTGAAAGGAGCCATTTAAAAATGAATGGTAACTAGTTTAGCTATTCATTAATTTTTGAAGCTTACGAGACAAGAAGAATAAAATAATAGATGCCGTTCCTGCCATCATCACAAAGAACATGAAGAACTCGTGCAAGTTTGAAATTTGATATCCCAAAAATGAAGTTGTTTTTCCGTTCTCTGGATACAAGGCACTAAATACACCTGCTAATTTATTGGCAAACGCATTAGCTGTAAACCATACTGCCATTAACAAAGAACCAAATTTAACGGGGGCTAATTTATTCACTAATGACAATCCAATAGGTGATAAACATAACTCACCAAAAGTGTGCATCATATACATTCCTATCAACCAAATCATACTTACTTTAATGCCTGCTCCTACTCCATTCACTCCTGTAGCAATCCAAAAATAACCCAATGCTAACAACATTAAACCTGCTGCCATTTTATAAGGAGAAGAAGGTTCATACTTTCCTAATTTGATCCACAACCAAGCAAATACGGGAGCAAAGCCCACTACAAAAATGGAATTCAATGATTGGAAGAAGCTTGCTGGAACAGTGAACCAACCTAAATTTCGATTGGTTTGTTCTTCTGCAAAAAAGGTTAAGCTGGCCCCTGCTTGTTCAAAAGCACTCCAAAAGAAAATAACAAAAAAGGAGACAACGAATATGACTAATATTTTTTGTTTCTCAATACTATTTAAAGTTTTGTCCGAGAAAACAATAAAGGCAATTAATGTAATACAGCCTAATAATAAATAAAATAAATAGCTCACTACTTTGACATCAATATATACTAAAGCAATAGTGACCAAGGATAATAAAAATAAAAATCCAACCATGACTGGTAATTTCTGAAACCATTTAGGAGCATTTGCTGGCGCTTCTCCCAAAGCATTACCTTCTGGATCTTTCAAATATTTTTTCTGAAAAAGCATTTGCGTTAACACGCTAATCAACATCGCTACTCCGCCTGCAAAAAATGCCCATTTAAAATCTCCAGATCTTCCAGTTTCTCCTACCAATCCACATACAAAAGGACCTAAAGCACCACCCGTATTAATACCCATATAAAAAATGGTATACGCCGCATCTATTCTTTTGTCTCCTTTAGGATATAACTGACCTACTAAACTTGAAATATTAGGTTTGAAAAAACCATTCCCTGCAATCATACAACCCAAGCCTGTATAAAATAAAGGTGTGGCAATTGCTGCATTCTCATAAAAATGACCGCAGAAAAACAATACAAATTCACCAATAGCCATCACCAAACCTCCTGCTATAATGGATCGGTTATTTCCCCAGTATCTATCTGCGATATATCCGCCTAATAAAGGTGTTAAATAGATCAACCCTGTATAACTCCCATATAATTGAGAGGCAAAAACCTTATCTAATAATAGTGCTTTGGTTAAGAATAAAACCAAGATGGCGCGCATTCCATAATAGTTAAAACGCTCCCACATTTCTGTAGCAAACAATACATATAGACCTTTGGGGTGTTTTTGAGTAGTAGATGACATAATCAATTTGTTATTTAATTGACTCAAATTAATAAAATCCCTTCAATAATTTTTACTTTCGTGCTGCAATCCATCAAATATGAATATTTTAATTATAGGATCTGGGGGGAGAGAACATGCTTTAGCTTGGAAAATGGCTAAAAGTCATCAATGCGACCAATTATTTATTGCACCTGGCAATCCAGGTACAGCAAGCATTGGCACCAATTTGCCTATTGCAACCACGGATTTTGAGGGATTACAAAAAGCAGTTTTAGAACATCAAATTGGAATGATTGTAGTAGGCCCGGAAGATCCCTTGGTTAAAGGCATTTTTGATTTTTTTGCAAATAACCCCCTTACTCAACATATTAATGTCATTGGACCCAGTGCGCAAGCGGCACAATTAGAAGGAAGCAAAGCCTTTAGTAAACATTTCATGCAAAGGCATCAAATCCCCACTGCCTCTTATGCCGAATTTACTGCAGATAACTATGAGGAAGGGGTTCAATATCTTCGTCAACATAGTTTACCTATTGTTTTAAAAGCAGATGGTTTAGCTGCCGGAAAAGGAGTCATTATTGCTCAAACAACGCAAGAAGCATTGGAAAGTTTTGATGAGATGATTTTGCAAAAGCAATTTGGAGAAGCCAGCGCTAAAGTAGTGGTAGAGCAGTTTTTAACAGGTATTGAAGTAAGTGTTTTTGCCCTTACTGATGGCAAAAACTACCAAATTATTGGCCATGCCAAGGATTATAAACGCATAGGAGAAGGCGATCAGGGCTTAAACACAGGCGGAATGGGTTGTGTCACTCCTGTTCCTTTTATGGATGATGCTTTTATGCAAAAGGTGGAAAAAACCATTATTCAGCCTACCATTGAAGGAATTGCAAAAGAGGGATTGGTGTATAAAGGATTTGTATTTTTTGGTTTAATGAATCAAAATGGAACTCCTTATGTGATCGAATACAATTGTCGATTAGGTGACCCTGAAACGGAAGTGATTTTACCTCGTTTGCAAACCGATTTAGTGAGTTTATTAGCTGCCGCAGACAATGGCACCTTAGAAGATGTAAATATTGAATATCATACTGCCTCCTTTGCAACGGTGATGACAGTGAGTGGCGGGTATCCTGGGGAGTATAAAAAAGGATATGCCATAACTGGAATTCAAGAAGCGCAAGCATTACCTCAAACCCTTGTATTTCAAGCTGGAACTGGATTTCAGAACGATGAGATTGTTACTCAAGGCGGTCGTGTGATTACCGTTACCGCCGCTGGAAATGATTTGCAATCAGCAGTGAATACTGCTCAAAAAGGTTGCGATCTCATCCAATTTACCGACAAGTATTTCCGAAAAGATATTGGTTACGAATTTGCGTAAGTTTTTTCCCAAAAAAACTTTTTGAATCATTTGTAAAAAGCTTTGTAGTTCGATAATTTTAGTGGAATTTTGCTACATTCAACGGACATTATTCAAACACTGATTTACAATGGGATTATTTAACTTTTTTACACAGGAAATTGCGATGGACTTAGGTACCGCAAACACCCTTATTATTCACAATGATGAAGTCGTAGTGAATGAACCTTCCATTATTGCATTAAACAGGAACAACATGAAGGAAGTGTTGGGTGTAGGTAAAAAAGCTTTGTTGATGCATGAAAAAACGCATGAGAGTATTAAAACAGTGCGTCCTTTAAAAGATGGTGTTATTGCCGACTTTAATGCTGCAGAATTAATGATTCGCGAGTTGATGAAAATGATCTATCCAAAAAAACCTTTATTCCCTCCTAGTTGGAGAATGGTTATTTGTATTCCTTCTTCTATTACTGAAGTTGAAAAAAGAGCAGTACGTGATAGTGCAGAACAAGCAGGTGCTAAAGAAGTATATATGATTCACGAACCTATGGCTGCGGCTTTAGGTATTGGTATTGATGTGGAGGAACCTGTTGGAAATATGATCATTGATATTGGTGGTGGTACTACTGGTATTACAGTCATTGCTTTAGCAGGAATTGTGTGTGATCAAAGTATTCGTATTGCAGGAGATGAATTTACTGCAGACATTATGGAATCTTTAAGACGTTATCATAGTTTATTAATTGGAGAGCGTACTGCAGAACAAATTAAAATTCATGTAGGCGCTGCTATTAAGGATTTAGATAATCCACCAGATGATATGCCAGTGAATGGACGTGACTTGGTGACAGGCATTCCAAAACAAATTATGGTGACGTATCAAGAAGTAGCAGAAGCTTTAGATAAAAGCATTTTCAAAATTGAAGAAGCGATTCTAAAAGCCTTAGAGACAACGCCTCCTGAGTTAGCCGCAGATATTTATCGTCGTGGATTATACTTAACAGGTGGTGGATCTTTACTTCGTGGATTAGACAAACGTTTAAGTGCTAAAATTAAATTACCTGTGCACATTGCTGAAGATCCACTTAAGAGTGTGGTAAGAGGAACGGGTATTGCGTTGAAGAATTATCAACGTTTTCCTTTCATCATGAGATAATAAATTATTTCTTAAACCGCTAAAAGTCGATCTCCTTTGAAGAATATCATTGGGTTCATACGGCAGAACTTCACCTTTTTTACTTTTTTGATACTACAAATTGTATCATTAGTGATGCTGTCTTCTTTTAGCAAATCACATCAAACTTTTTTAGGAGGTTGGACCAATCAAATGATTGGAGAAATTAATACGCGCTATAATAATTGGTCTTACTTTTTTAGATTAAAAGAAACCAATGCAAAATTGGTGTTAGAAAATATTGAATTGCGCAATCAACTAAAACAAAATTTTGTTCCTTACGACACGAGTAAAAAATTAGCCACTATCATTTTAAGAAAAGATAGTCTAGAAAAAGTAAGAAAGTTTTTCTACCTACCTGCTAAAGTGGTGGGCAATACTTTCACCCTACAAAAAAATTATATTACGATCGAAAGAGGATCCTTGCAGGGTGTTAAAAAAGACATGGCGGCCATTAGTCCTGATGGAAGTATTGTGGGTATCGTAGTGGAAGTAGGCGAGAATTACAGTAAAATAATGAGTTTATTACATCGTAACAGCAAAGTGAGTGCGATGTTAAAAAGAGATAAAGTTGCAGGTACTGTAGAATGGGATGGAAGTGATCCTGAAATACTAACACTTAAGAATATTTCAAAAAGTGCTGCCCCTAAATTAGGAGACACAGTATACACAAGTCCTTATTCTGCGAGTTTCCCGCCGCAATTAATGGTAGGCAGAGTCACTCAGATCATAGCCGATCCTGCGAGCAACTTCTTAACCTTGAATTTAAAATCTAGTACTAACTTTTATAATTTGGAATATATCTACTTAGTGGAGAATAAAAGAATGGCAGAGCAATTAGGCATTGAAAAAAACAAAGAGCCCAATGAATAACTTTATAAAAAATAGTATTCGTTTTGCCCTGTTTTTAATCATACAGGTGGTTATTTTAAATGAAGTGCCTCCTATACACCAGTTCATAACCCCGTATTTATATTTTTTGTGTATTCTTTGGTTGCCTTTTGGAATCAGTAGACTTTCCATCACCCTACTTGGTTTTATCTTAGGATTTGCATTAGACCTTTTCTCTAACACACCGGGTCTTCACGCAGCAGCATGCGGATTGATGGCTTATATCCGTCCTAGTATTTTGAATTTATTGTTAGCACAAGAAGCTTCCGAGGAAGTAAATAAGGAGCCTAGTATTGGAACCATGGGTTGGGGCCCTTATGCTTTTTACATCTTTACACTTACATTTATCCACCATTTTTACTTAGTGTTATTAGAATGGTTGCAGTTTGGTAGCTTTACATACTTCCTAGGAAAGGTATTACTTACGAGCATCATGAGCATCCTATTAATTTTTTTAGTGGAGCTTATTATGAATCGAAGAAAGCTAAAAAGATAATTCATGTCAGTGTATAATCAGAACAGAGGTGGTATTATTCAAATCATCATTGGCATCATCTTCGCTATTATTATTGCACAATTAATTGGACTTCAAATTTTCTCTTCTAAATATGTGATAGCTGCGAACAATAACGCTATTTATAGAAAAATTATTTATCCAGATCGTGGCATTATTTATGATCGTAAAAAAAGAGCCTTACTCGAAAATACTATCAGCTATGATTTAGTAGTCATTCCCAATGAAGCTAGAGGTGTTGATACCACGATGCTTTGTCAAATTTTAAAAATTGATAAGGAAGAATACTCCAAGAGAATATTAGAAGCCATCTTAAAAAATACGCGTGTAAAAGCAAGCGCCTTTGAGCCTTTTCTTTCCGCAGAATTATACGCACAGCTCAACGAAAATTTATATCGTTTCCCCGGATTCAGTTTAACCGAACGTAGTATTCGATCTTATCCTTATAATACTGCTGCCCATGTATTAGGCTATGTAGCTGAAGTAGATGTGAATTTTTTACAGAAGCATGAGGAAGATGGTTATGAAATGGGTGACTATGCAGGTATGACAGGATTAGAAAAGCAATACGAAACTATTTTGATGGGTCAAAGAGGTGTGACTAGATATTTAAGAGATAATAAAGGAAAAATACAAGGCGCCTTTGAAAAAGGAATGTTTGATACTGCAGCAGTGGCAGG
>CANBSH010000019.1 GCA_947372105.1 Chitinophagaceae bacterium | reverse complement strand
TTTTCAAAGGGTGATTATATTAATTTTCAATTTAGTAGTGGTCAATGGATTACGGGATATGTTGATTGGATTAAAATAGATTCTATTCAGGTGAATCAGTTTGCATTACAAAAAGTCATCAATGGTTTTGGTTTATTAGGTGAAGACACACTAAGGTTAGGTAGACTTCAATTACACGTTAATGAAATAAAGGCTTTTGCAAAAGATAGAGGGCACTTTAATAGTGTATTAACCAACGGCGCTTTCTTACAAGCCGGTGGCTTAATGTATATTGGCTTAAACTTATTAAACAGTGTTTTGAAAGGAGACGTAGTATTTGATCAAAAAAATTCTGCGCGTCTCTTGGGTGGAGCGGCGGTATACGGTATTGGAAAAATGATGCGCAGATCCAATCCTAATTATCGTCCTATTGGAAAGCGTTTTAGTGTTGAAATTTTATAAGCCTCGCCGTGTTAAAAATAATTTACCGAATTTTCTTATACTTGTTTTTTTCATCATTATTATATGTGGTGATATTAAAGTTTGTAGATCCGCCTATTACAGCAACACAAATTACCAACGCCTTCGGCTTGGGCTTGCATCGCGATTATGTGAATTGGAATGAAATGTCCTATAATATAAAATTAGCTGCACTTGCAAGTGAAGATCAATCCTTCACAGATCATAGTGGGTTTGATTGGGATGCTATTGAAAAAAGTTTGCGTCCTAAAAAGAAAAAGAAGAAATCAAGAATTCCATTAGGGGGCGGCGCAAGTACGATTACACAACAAACAGCAAAAAATGTTTTTTTGTGGCAGGGTAGTGGTTGGGATAGATACTTGCGAAAAATACCTGAATTTTATTTTACCTTTTTAATTGAATTAGTTTGGGGTAAGCAAAGAATTTTAGAAGTGTATTTAAATGTAATTGAAACGGGTCCTGGCTGTTTTGGTGTAGAAGCCGCAGCGCAACATTTTTTTCACAAGTCTGCTAAAAATTTAACGCGTGAACAAGCTGCCATGATTGTGGCTGGCTTTCCCAATCCTAAAAAATTTACTGCAGTTCCTATGACAAGTCGTGTTGCGTGGAGATATCCTCAAATTTTAAGAGAGATGAATAATATTGAGGAAGATGAAGACGTTAGTGCTTTACTTCGAAAATAAATGATTTAGTTTTTTTCTTAGTTCTTCTAAAAATTACAAAACATTTAGATGCTGTTCAATAATTTGAATTGCTTTTTTTGTTCTATCCGCTCCTATTCCTGAAACGATTCCCCAGGGAGTGTTTTGATTTATTAGCAAATCTTTATAAATAGAAAATAATTCGGCGCGCGGCTTGGCGTCAGGATATTCTCTCATCTCGTCTTCTGTCCAAGGTAGGTCAATATCACACAACAAGTATAAGTCATATTTTCTTTGATTAATTTGTTCTAAAATGTACGTGTGTGCGTTTTGAAAAACATATTCACACCAAACCTTCATAACATACATATCAGTGTCAACAACTAAGGTGTTTTTTTTGTTTTCTGTCGATTTTTGAAACCACTCGTCTTCTAATGTTAATTGCCCCTTCGCAATTGTTAATAAATCTTCATAATTATATTTTAATCCGTTTTCCGTTAAAAACTGGCGCGCATATTCAGGACAATAATAAATATGATAGTGTTTAGCAAGCGCTTCACAAAGTGTCGACTTGCCGGTGGACTCGGGACCTAATATCACAATTTTTTGAATCGCCATTTTAAATAATTTAAACCTGTGAGCTACTTTTAGATTTTTCATTCCAAGATTTTAATCCTGCAATAGCCAATACCAATAACACTAAAAACTGAACACTTGTAAAAGCATAGCCTTTGATAAAATATAAAGGGATAGAAGCAATATTAGTGAGTATCCACCATATCCAACTTTCTACTTTCTTTTTAGCCATTAACCACATTCCAGTATACGCGGTTGCGCTTGCAAAAGCGTCGGCCCAGGGTATTGCTTCGGGTGCAAAATTGGTTTTTAAATAAGTCAATGAAAAAAAGATCGTCGCGTAAAATCCAGCAAAAAATAAAAGTTGTTGGATCCAGTCTTTGGTATTGCTTTTTGTAATGTGTAAAGTGATTGTTTTTTGTTGTGGATCTACTCTGGTCCATAAATACCATCCATACACACTCATGATGGTATAATATAAATTCACGCTTGCCTCTCCTAATAAATTTCCTTTGACGCTTATGTATATATAAATGGTGGTGTTTAATAAGCCAATGGGGTAAACCAATATGTTTTCTTTGCGGCTATACCATACAGAGGCAATGCCAGCAATGACTGCCACCGCTTCAAGTGGCGTGGTTAATAATAAACCCTGGTATATCTCTGTTAACAAACTTGTCATTTATTTTTTCTGCTTGAGTTCAAAAATATATTATTTAGTGGAGTTATACTTTTTTCATTTTTTCAAGCAGTGTTTCTAAGCGAAACATTTCATCACGTAGTTTAGCGGCTTCCATAAAATCAAGCGCTTTCGCAAATTTTTCCATTTGCTTTTTAGTTTGCGTAATTGCTTTTTCAACTTGCGGAATAGTGGTGTATTCAAACTCTTGATCGTTTATTACATTTGGGTCGTCGCTCGTACGAACGTTGATGTTATTAAGAGTATATCCCTTAATATCCAATACAGATGTTTGTTGCATCACCTGTTCTATGCTTTTAATAATAGTAGTGGGTGTAATATGGTGTTCGGTATTATATTTTATTTGTTTCGCTCTACGTCTTTCGGTTTCGTCCATAGTACGACGCATGCTTTGTGTTACCTTATCTGCATAAAATATAACACGGCCATTTACATTACGCGCCGCACGACCAGCGGTTTGTGTTAGTGATTTTTCATTTCTTAAAAACCCTTCTTTATCGGCATCCAATACGGCCACCAAAGACACTTCCGGTAAATCTAAGCCCTCTCTTAATAAATTCACCCCCACCAATACATCAATAACCCCTAATCTTAGTTCTCTTAAAATTTCAACACGCTCAAGGGCGTCAATGTCGCTATGTATATATTTAGATTTTATTTGAATACGAGATAGATAGCGATCCATTTCTTCGGCCATTTTTTTTGTGAGCGTGGTTACCAACACCCTATCTCCCATTTCTACTTGCTTTCCTATTTCGTCTAATAAATCATCTATCTGATTTTTAGTAGGGCGGACTTCTATGGGCGGATCTAGCAACCCTGTGGGTCGGACCACCTGCTCCACAATAAGTCCTGCCGTTTTTTCTAATTCATATTCGCCCGGGGTGGCGCTTACAAATATGGTTTGACCTACTACACTTTCAAATTCATTAAAATTAAGGGGGCGGTTATCGATGGCACTCGGTAATCTAAAACCATATTCTACTAAATTCATTTTTCTACTTCTATCTCCACCATACATTCCTGAAATTTGTGGAATGGTTACATGACTTTCGTCAATCACGCATAAAAAATCTTTAGGAAAATAATCCAATAAACAAAAGGGTCTAGTGCCTGGTTTTCTTCTGTCAAAAAATCGTGAATAGTTTTCAATACCCGAACAATATCCCAACTCGCGAATCATTTCAATATCATATTCTACACGCTCTTTAATTCTTTGTGCTTCTATATGCTTACCTACGTTTTTAAAATATTCCACCTGTGCGCGTACTTCATCTTGTATCTCATAAATGATTTGTTGCACCATTTCCTTGGGCGCTAAATATAAATTAGCAGGAAAAATAGCAGCGTTTTCCATAGTTTCAATGCGCTTACCCGTTTCTACCTCCATGCTTTCTATGCTTTCTATTTCATCACCCAAAAAAGTAATGCGATATCCGTAATCCACATAAGGTAGTCTTATATCAACCGTGTCGCCCTTCACCCTAAAGCCTCCGCGATCAAATTCGGTTACCGTGCGATGATATAAACTATTCACCAGTGCGTGTAAAAATGCTTGACGCGAAATAATCATTCCTTGGTGAATTCGAATAATTCCGTTTTCATATTCGGTAGGATTTCCCATACCATATATACAACTCACACTAGCCACTATAATAATATCTCTTCGGCCACTTAATAAATGGGCGGTTGCTTGTAAACGAAGTTTATCTAGCTCTTCGTTAATGCTTAAATCTTTTTCAATGTATACTCCCGAGGTGGGTAGATACGCTTCGGGTTGATAGTAATCATAATAAGAAACGAAATAACCCACCGCGTTGTTGGGAAAGAATTGTTTAAACTCACCATATAGTTGTGCTACCAATGTTTTATTATGCGTTAACACCAACGTGGGTCTCTGCACATTTTGAATCATATTGGCAATGGTAAAGGTTTTACCACTTCCTGTCACCCCCAACAAGGTTTGATATTGATCACCAGCTTGAACCCCTTCTGTGAGTTGCGTTATCGCTTCTGGCTGATCACCCGATGGGGTGTAGGTAGATTGTAGTTGAAAGGGCATACGCAAATTTACGAATGCGTTGGTTATGGTTTCTCAATATTTCTATTAAGATAGTGGGTGTAGTTAGGAAGTTCATATTCATACACCTCTTGCATAAAGCGAGAGGTCATTAAAAAGTCGGCTGTGGTGCGATCACAAGCCATGGGTAAATTCCAGGCTACCGCTAAGCGCAATAGTGCTTTTACATCGCTATCGTGAGGTTGAGCCTCCATGGGATCAAAAAAGAAAAAGATTACATCAATATCACCAGTGGCAATCATGGCTCCTATTTGCTGATCACCCCCTAGTGGTCCGCTTAAAAGTTTTTTTACGGGTCTATCTAAGGCCTCTTCAATGAGTCGGCCGGTGGTGCCGGTAGCCACTAAGGAATGCTTAGCAAGCGCGGCTTTGTTATATGTGGCCCATTCTATTAAATCCTTTTTTTTATTATCATGTGCAATAAGGGCTATTCTCTTGTTTTTTTCAAGTTTGCGAATATTATTATTTATCATGCTTTTTATATTTAAATACACTTATTTAATACCAAGGCGGCTTAATAGAGGAAGTCCTACTAAGATAATAAAAATTATTGGTAGGGGTATTGAAATCAAGTACATTAAAAGCCCTATTAATAGTAAGAAAATGGGGTAGGTAAGTAATAGAATGGAAAACAAAACCGAATCGTAAAAAACAGTTCCTTTTGTTTTTTGAAATATAAAATTTTTAATGGGTAGATAATAGGGGGTTTGTAAAAAACGAACGCATCTTCCTAATAAAAATAGTGGTGTGGTCTTGTTGTTTTGTGTGTTTATTTCTATCTCTGGTGGTTGGATATTGTCGTTTAAAGCCTTAAAAACTGCACTATTAAAATCTACTCGGTCTTTGCCTGATTTTATGGTGGTATTAAAAATAAAAGGATCTATTTTAATATTCACTCGCTTTCCCATTCCAAAAAAATTATTATACGCAATCCCAGCAACGTGCATATTAGGTTGCACACCCATTTCCTGTGTGCCTTGTAAAATTCTTGCAGTTCCTTTTTTAAATGGTTGTAGCTCGTTAGTGTTTAAACAAATCCCTTCTATAAATATTAAAACCGCCTCCCCCTTTGCTAATAAATTTTTAGAGGCAGTAAATGCATATTCATTTAAATGAAGGAATTCCTTGCCCTCTCTTAATCGATATACAGGAATCATGTTTAATAATCCTAATAAAAAACGATGGTGTTTTTTTGTAAACACATCTCCTCTTGCCAAAAAATGTACCCTTCTTTTATAATATGATCCAATAATAATGGCATCTAAAAAAGAGTCCGGGTGGTTTGCAATAATTAATAAAGGACCCTTTTGTGTTAAGTGTTGTTTGTTCTGTATTTGAATTTTTTTACAAAAAACAAAGAGAGCGCATCGAATTAATATTTTTAATAAACTTACCAGTTTTATATAATTTGTATAAATATAAAAAAACCGCACCATAAATGATGCGGTTGTACTCACCAACTAACTAAAAACAAAAATCTTTATATAAAATATATACTATTCTTCTATTTTGCAGCCTCTACTGCGTTTGCGGCTATTTTTGCACGAATTTTAGCTTCTATTTCATTTGCCATTTCTGGATTGTCGTGTAAAATGGTTTTTACAGAATCACGTCCTTGTCCTAATTTATTAGAATCATAACTAAACCAGCTTCCTGATTTTTGTATAATTTCTAATTCTACGCCCATATCTATAATTTCTCCTATTTTACTTATTCCTTCTCCAAAAATAATTTCAAATTCTGCAGCTCTAAATGGAGGTGCTACTTTATTTTTAACCACTTTTACTTTTACTCTATTTCCTATTGCTTCATCACCATCTTTAATTTGTGCCATTCTTCTAATATCTAAACGAACAGAAGCATAGAATTTTAAAGCATTACCACCTGTTGTTGTTTCAGGGTTTCCAAACATCACACCAATTTTTTCACGTAACTGATTAATAAAAATACAAATGGTGTTTGTTTTATTAATTGTCGCAGTTAATTTTCTTAGTGCTTGGCTCATTAAACGCGCATGTAATCCCATTTTACTATCTCCCATTTCTCCTTCTAATTCACTCTTTGGAACTAATGCAGCAACAGAGTCAATTACTAATACATCTATCGCTCCAGATAATATTAAACGATCTGCTATCTCTAAAGCTTGTTCTCCATAATCAGGTTGAGATACTAATAAATTATCTACATCAACTCCTAATCTTTTTGCATAAGCACTATCAAAAGCATGTTCCGCATCAATAATAGCACACATTCCACCTTTTTTTTGTGCTTCTGCAATAACATGAATAGCAACCGTTGTTTTACCAGAAGATTCTGGTCCGTATATTTCTACAATTCTTCCTTTTGGTAACCCTCCAATTCCTAACGCGGTATCTAAACCTATAGATCCTGTTGAAATCACCTCCTGTGGCTCCTGGCTGCGTTCATTCATCATCATTACGCTTCCTTTACCATAATCTTTGTCGATTTTATCGATGGTTAATTTTAAGGCTTTTAATTTTTCTACATTTGGGTTACTCATTGCTAGTCGTTTTATGTTTTCTTTAAATATTTATGTGAAGGTAGGGATAAATTGTTAATAAACTAAAATATTTAGTATTTTTTTACTAATTAGATTAGTTTTTAAATACTTTTTATATTTATTACTCATTAATTAGTTGATTTTCAATTATTTATTTATTTAGCAAACAATTTAGTATTTTTAAAAATACCAGGATAAAGTATTTATTTTAGTAAAAAAGGGGGGTATTATTGACATTTTTTAGGTTTAGATATAAGATTTTTGCTATTGAATATTGATTTTATATAGGGGGTTTGTTTTGATTGGATAAAAGTAATGGATTCGGAATGGATTTTAAAATAGGCTTCTAAAATGGATTGTGTATTACTTTGGTAGTATTAATTAATAATACATTTATATAAATAAACTAATACTATTACGGCTGTTAATATCTTAATATCTTACTTATTAACAGCTTTATTTTAAATAACTTAATCTATTTTATATTGTCTATAACTCAATACTAGTAAGCTTTATATATTATTTACATATATATAATAAGCCTTTTAAAAATAATTTTTTTATTTAATAAACAGGTTATACACTGTTAATTAACGGGTATAACTCTACCTTGAAAAAGTGGATAATCTACTTATTGATTCTTTCTAATTTTGTTATTCTATTTTTATGCAGGTTTATTCACGTGAAAAGTGTAGATATCCCCGAAATATTTATTTATCCACCCACCCATTGTGTATTTTTAAACCCGCTTTTACTAAAAAAACACCTCAAAATAAGGCCTATACTAATTTTTAGTAGGCAGAAAACATTATTTTTGCTCTCCTATAATTATAGATATATGTCAATTATTCAGAACATTAGAGAAAGAGGTGCTTGGATCATCTTTGGTATTATTGCTATTGCTTTAATCGCCTTTATATTACAAGACGGCATTGGCCGCAAAAACAGAGGCACCAACACTACCGTTTTAGGAAAAGTAAACGGAGCTGAAATTAATAAAATTGAGTTTGAAGAAAAACTTGACGCGCAAGTTCAAAACTACGCCTCACAGGGTGTTAAAAGAGAACAAATCATTGGTTTTTTGTGGAACCAAGAAGTGGATCGTTTATTATTTAAAACAGAGGAAGATAAATTAGGCATCACTGTAGGTAATAAAGAATTAAACGACGTTTTATTTGGAGATGAATCTCCTTTTAAACAAGAGTTTACTGATAAAGCCACAGGAGAGTTTAAGGTAAACGATGCGCGACAAGCGATTGCTCAAATTAAAAAAAGCAAAAACGCACCACAAATAAAACAAATCGAAAATTTTTACATTGTTCCTTCTATTGAAAACAGATTAAGAGCAAAATATCAAGCCCTAGTTGTTAAAGGAGTTCAATTACCAAAATGGTTGGCTGATAAAGAATATGCGGATGCGAATGCGTTGTCAAGTATTTCATATGTAGCAGTTCCCTATAGTACAATAGTTGATAGCACTATTAAGGTAACGAACGATGATATTTCAAAATATTTAAAAGAAAATGGCGCAGCGTATCAAAACGAAGAAGCATCACGTAATATTAGCTTTGTAGGATTTAGCGCAGCACCCTCTTCCCAAGATTCTGCAGCAGCCTATACACAAGTAGCTGATTTAAAACAAGAGTTTAAAAACAGCACCGATGTGGTGACTTATTTAAATAGAGTGGGGTCCGATGTTCCCTTTTATAATAGTTATATAAGCAAAAAAACAATCCAGGTCCCACAAAAAGATTCTATTTTAAGTTTAGCAACCGGCGGTGTTTTTGGACCTTATGTAGATGGTAAAAATTATACCATTGCGAAAGTGGTGGGTGTTACGCAGTGGCCAGATAGCGCAAGCGTTAGACACATATTAATAGCAACTACAAATCCACAAAACGGCCAAGCGATTCGTCCAGACAGCGCAGCAAAAGCTTTAGCCGATAGTATTAGTTTAGCAATAAGCAAAGGCGCAAGTTTTGAAGCGCTTTGTCAAAAATATTCTGATGATCAAGCAAGCAAGGCGGTGAACGGTAAGTATGATATGTTCCCTCAAGCCAAAATGGTTCAACCATTTAATGATTTTGCTTTTGATAAACCAGTTGGCGCTAAGGCGGTGGTGAAAACAGAATTTGGATATCATTATATGGAGGTGTTAAAACAAACCCCGCGCGGACCCGCCTATAAAATTGCTTATTTATCTAAGGCTTTATTACCTAGTACAGAAACTATTAATGCAGCCTCTACTGCAGCAGCACAATTTGCTAGCGGAAGCAAGGATGTTAAATCCTTTAATAGCAATGCGGTTAAAATAAATAAGCAAGTATTACCTGCTACTAATATTAAAGCAAACGATTATAATATTGCAGGCATTGGTGAATCAAGATCTATGGTTCGCTGGGCATTTGAAAAAGACGTCAATGATGTGTCCGAACCATTTGAAGTAGGAGATAGTTATTATGTAGCGATTATTACGGGTGAAGAAAAACAAGGATTATTAAGTGTAGATGCGGCAAGACCACAAGTAGAGGGAATTATTAGAGATCAACAAAAAGCAGAAAAAATAAAAGCAACATTTAAGGGCGCTAGCTTAGAGGCTTTGGCTGCAAGCGGAAAAACAACCATTCAGCGAGCCGATAGCGTTGGTTTTAGTTTTTCAATGTTACCTGGAGTTGGTAACGAACCAAAAGTGGTGGGCGCTTCTTTTAATAAAGGATTAGTCAACAAAGTAAGCGAACCAATTGCTGGTAATACTGGTGTTTTTGCTTTAACTGTAAATGCTATTTCTGCGAAACCCGCACAACAAGATCCAGCCTTATTTAAAGAAGAAAACCTACAAAGATTACGTAGTGGTTTATATAGAACCAATATCGCTTTAAAGAAAGTGGCGAACATTGAAGACAATAGAACAAAGATCTATTAATAGGATATAAGAATCTTCCTAAATGACACATCATTTAGGCTTTACTAAATAAGAAATTTACGGCCCCTCCGAACCACCGGAGGGGCCGTTGTTATTAAAATAGTGTGTAATTTCGTGTTATGTCAGAAACATTTGTAAATAAGGTGGCCGAAAGCGGTTTAATTAGTTTAGACCTTGCGTCGTTTTTACCCGCGAACGAATTGGTTGTGTTTGATATAAAGCCTTATTTATTTATGGAACTTATTTTAAAAGAAAAAGAGTTTCGTCAATCACTTTCTGAAATTGATTGGTCCCAATATCAAGATAAAATAGTGGGCATCCACTGTAGCACCGACGCGATTATTCCAATGTGGGCGAATATGTTGGTGGTATCAAATTTAAATCCGTTTGCATTCGCTGTTTATTTTGGAGATGAAAATAAAGTAAGAGAACAAATTTTATTAGAAAGTATCTCTAAAATAAATGCAGGTGACTATACCGATCAGCGGGTTGTGATAAAGGGTTGCGGAGAAACACCCATTGGCGAATCTGCTTATGTGGCTATTACACAAAAACTAAGACCTACTGTAAAAAGTATAATGTACGGAGAACCCTGTAGCACCGTTCCGGTGTATAAAAAAAAGTAAATCGGTTTATATCATCCCTTTATAAATAGTTCCATTTTTAAAAGCATCCTATAAAATGACGCAATCCTTTACCAACGAACTTTCTTTCGCAAAGCAAATGGATAAAGAGGATCCGTTAGCAAAATTTAAACAATCGTTTTATTTCCCCCAACATAATGGCGAAGATGTTATTTATTTTTGTGGCAACTCGTTGGGGCTCCAACCTAAAGCGGTTAGAGATGCTATTGATGTAGAATTAAATAGCTGGAAAGAATTAGCTATTGGAGGCTATATGAAAGGAACCAACCCCTGGTTATATTATCAGCAATATTTAAACAAGCCCTTATCACAAATCATGGGCTGTTTAGAAGAAGAAGTAACGGTGATGAATGCGCTTACGGTGAACCTGCATTTATTTTTATTAAGTTTTTATAAGCCACAAGGAAAAAGAAATAAAATTATCATGGAGGCGGGAGCTTTCCCGTCGGATCAATATGCTATTGAAACCATTGTAAAACAGTATGGACTTTCTCCAGATCAAATCATCGTTGAGATAGCTCCCCAACAAGGAGACAAAATATTACATACTAAAGATATTATTTCAACGATTGAAAAAACAGGAGATGAATTATCGTTGGTGTTATTGGGGGGTATTAATTATTACACCGGACAATTATTTGATATAAAAAATATTACCACCGCAACACACGATGTGGGTGCGATTGCTGGTTTTGATTTAGCACACGTTGCGGGAAATGTGCCTATGCAATTACACGAATGGAAGGTAGACTTTGCAGTATGGTGTAGTTATAAATATTTAAATGGGGGTCCTGGCGCGGTAGGTGGTGCTTTTGTACATCAAACACATGCTAATAATATTGACACACCTAGACTGGGTGGTTGGTGGGGCAACGAAGAATCCACTAGATTTAAAATGGAAAAAGGTTTTATTCCCAAACCCACCGCGGCAGGCTGGAACCTAAGCACAGCGCAGGTTTTCAATACCGTATGTTTAAAAGCAAGCTTAGAAATGTTTGATGCAGCGGGCATACGGGCCATTCGCACCAAGAGCGTTTTGCTTACTAATTATTTAGAATTCTTATTAAAAGATATCACAGATTTAAATTTTGAAATTATAACACCTGCTAATAGTGAAGAAAGAGGCGCGCAATTGTGCTTATATTTTATTGAGCGAGGAAAAGAAGTGCACCAAAAAATGCACGAAGCCGGAATCGTAGTAGACTACAGAGAGCCCGGAGTGATTAGAGTAGCACCCGCACCGCTTTATTGTAGCTTCGAAGATGTACATCGTTTTTATATGATTATGAAAAATTTAAAAGCTTAACATGTCAAACTCTTCTAATAAAGATTTTACTTTATTGTGTTTGGGGGACTCTTATACCATTGGCGAGTCGGTTCCTTTGCACGAAGGCTTTCCTTATCAAACGATTCAAAAAATACGAAAGGCAGGCTGGTCTTTTGCTCCAGCCGAAGTGGTGGCTAAAACAGGTTGGACCACATTTGAGTTGATGGCGCATTTAGACAAAACTATTTTAAATCAACACTACGATTTTGTCACACTATTAATTGGCGTGAACAATCAATACCGTGGTTTATCCATTACTGATTTTGAAAAAGATTTCATTACATTATTACAAAAGGCAATTGCTTTTGCGAGCGGTAAATCTAAAAAAGTAATGGTATTGTCTATACCAGATTGGGGCCTTACCCAATTTGCAAAAAGTAAAAACGTAAATGCGGAAAAAATAAGTAAAGATATAGATGCTTTTAATGAAGTGTGTCAAAAACACGCAGCATCCGCCGGATGTCATTATATCAATATCACAGATGAAACAAGACAAGCAAAAGAGCACCCCAATTTATTGGCATCAGATGGATTACACTATTCAGCAGTTGAACACGAAGTGTGGGCTAATTTCGTCGCCCATAAAATAATGCAGTAACGTGTAAGGCCAGGAGTTTTTATGTTTAATGTGCTTCCAACCAGTTCTTACCCACGCCCACTTCAGCCTCTACAGGAACCCCATTGGGTAATATCATAGCCCCTTTCATACAAGAAAGAATTAATTCTTTAAGCTCCGGTAATTCTTCTTCGGTGGCATCAAATATCAATTCATCATGTACTTGTAGTATCATTTTTGAATCCCAATGCTTCTTTTTCATTTCAGCATGAATTTTAATCATAGCCAATTTAATCATATCTGCTGCTGAACCTTGAATAGGAGAGTTGATGGCGTTACGTTCTGCAAAACCCCGCACCGTAAAATTGCTACTATTAATATCTCTTAACCAGCGCTTACGCCCCATAAGCGTTTCCACAAAACCGAACTCTTTTGCGTTATTAATTTGTTGGTCCATGTATAATTGAATGTTCGGAAACTCTTTTTTATAGTTATCAATTAT
This sequence comes from Chitinophagaceae bacterium, assembly GCA_947372105.1. Lineage (GTDB taxonomy): Bacteria > Bacteroidota > Bacteroidia > Chitinophagales > Chitinophagaceae > Sediminibacterium. Next base: position 28,481 of record CANBSH010000019.1, on the reverse strand, counting down.
CTCTTTGGCCTCTGTACGAGAGATGCCTAAATTTTCTGCTAATCCAAAAGCACCTTGTCCATAAATAATTCCAAAGTTGACGCTCTTTGCTTTGTAACGCATTTCTTTTGTAACAGCAGACTCTTCTATACCATATACCTTAGCTGCTGTTGCCGTATGAATATCCTTACCCAATTTAAACGCTTCACACATATTTGGATCACCACTTATCGCGGCCACAATTCGCAATTCAATTTGAGAATAATCCGCACTCACAAGTACCCTGCTTGGATCTCTTGGTACAAATGCCTTTCTAATTTCACGCCCTCGCTCGGAACGTATAGGAATGTTTTGTAAATTAGGATTGGTACTGCTTAAACGACCCGTAACCGCCACCGCCTGCGCATAACTAGTGTGTATGCGTCCTGTTTTTGGATTAATTAATTCGGGGATGGCATCCACATAAGTAGATTTTAATTTAGTGAGTTCTCTAAAATTTAAAATGTCATCTACAATTTTATGCTTCGCTGCCATTTTTTGTAAGACATCTTCTCCAGTTGCGTATTGACCCGTTTTGGTTTTTTTAGCTTTAGCATCCAATTTCAAAATGTCAAATAGCACTTCACCTAGTTGTTTGGGTGAAGCCAAATTAAAACGTACGCCCGCTTGTTCATACACACGCTCTTCACTCAATTTTGCTTCTACATCCAATACCTTACTATAGTCGTTTAAAAATTGATTATCTACTTTAACACCTTCATATTCCATATCTACCAATACACGTACCAAAGGATTTTCAACCTCCTCAAAAACGCGCGTTACCTCTTTTTTCTGAATTAAGGGCGCAATGGTTTGTTTTAATTGAAAGGTAATATCTGCATCTTCGGCTGCATATTCGGTTATTTGTTCTAAGGAAGCATCGCGCATACTTCCTTGGTTTTTTCCTTTCTTTCCAATGATGGTTTCTATAGCGACCGGCTCGTATCCTAAAAATTGTGCACTTAGCAAATCCATGCTACGCCTACCTTCTGGCTCTATCACATAGTGTGCTAACATGGTGTCAAAGGTTTTGCCTTTCAATTCTACCCCATACCACTTCAACACTAAAAAATCATACTTTATGTTTTGACCAATCCACACTATTTCTGTTTTTTCAAAAAGTGTTGCAAATAAACTTAAAATATGTTTAGCCCCCTCTTTACTATCTCCATCATTTGCTACGGGAATGTAAAAACCCTCGTGTGCTTTATAGGAAAAACTTAATCCCACCAACTCTACATTGTTTGCATCTATACCGGTTGTTTCGGTATCAATACAAATCTCAGATTGTTGTAATAATATTTTTACTAATTTTTCAATAGCGGCATCCCCTACTACCGACTCATAATGATGTTCTGTGTTTTTTATATTTTTATTGACTACCAATACCGGTGTATCAGCTTCATCATCATTATTATTTTCGTCTATGGTTTCGTTTTCTTCTGTAGCCCCCGTCCCCGCTGATTCTCCTGCAACATCATTGTTTGATTTTTTAGTCTTAACTGGCTTTGCTTTTACGACATTACCAAACAAATCGGTTTGCTCTTCGGTATTTACTTTATTAACCACCTCAAATTCGCTTCCTAAAATTCTTTTTCCTAAAGTTTTAAATTCTAGTTCATTAAAAATTTCAGTAAGTGCTGGTATATTTTTTTCTTTCAATCTAAAGTCTTCTTCGTGAAATGTAACCGGCACGTTGGTGATAATGGTCGCCAATTTTTTACTCATGATCGCCGATGCTTTACCTGCGCGCACTTTCTCGCCCATAGAGCCGGTAATCTTATCCGCATTCGCTAATACATTTTCGAGCGTGTCGTATTGCTTTAATAGTTTTGCTGCAGTTTTTTCACCTACCCCTGGAATTCCTGGAATATTATCTGATGCGTCTCCCATTAATCCTAACATATCAACCACCTGTTCTACTCTTTGAATATCCCACTTCTCACAAATCTTTTGTGCTGTTAAAATTTCTTCTTTATTACCAAAAGCCGGTGGTTTCCAAATAAATACATTGGGATGTATTAATAATTGTCCATAATCCTTGTCCGGAGTCACCATATACACATCATATCCCAAGTCAGCAGCTTGCCATGCTAGTGTACCAATAATATCATCTGCTTCATACCCATCATATTCAATCACGGGGATATTAAATCCCTCAATGATAGCTTTAATGTGTGGTAAAGAATCTATCAAATCCTCTGGAGCTTCTTGACGATTTGCTTTATAGTCAGTAAAATCGGTATGTCGTTCGGTAGGCGCGTGCGTATCAAAGCAAACCGCAATATGTGTTGGGTTTTCTTTTTTTATAATTTCTAATAGAGTGTTGGTAAAACCAAATTGAGCATTGGTATTAATACCGGTAGAAGTGATACGTGGCGTACGTATGAGCGCATAATAGGCACGATATATTAAGGCCAACGCATCTAGTAGAAATAGCTTTTTAGACATGGTGCTAAGATACCCAAAAAAACGGCCGCTGATGATGGCGGCCGTTTAAAACTTTCTATTTTAAAGAAATTTATAGGAAATCAAAACCTATTTGATACCATATTTATGTTTGTATCGCTCGTATAACTGCTTTTGTTTGTTGTCAAGAGAAATAGATCTTCCTTGAATAAACGCATGAGTGAGTTGATTGCCACGCATATCTAAAATATCACCTTGGCTTACAATAATATTAGCATCCTTACCCACTTCAACCGAACCCGTTTTATCATCAATGCCTAAAATTTTAGCACTGTTAAGGGTGATGGCTGTTAAAGCTTCTTCTTTGGTTAAACCATAGGTAGCGGCAGTTCCAGCATTAAAGCTCAGGTTGATTTGTTTGTTGTTATCGCTCATATCGTTAAGTGCAAATAACACACCTGCTTTGTTTAATTGAGCTGGTGTTTTATAAGGTTGATCCACATCATCATCTTCAGTAGCCGGAAGCGCATGTTGTTGATCTAAGATGACCGGTATTTTATTTTCGGCTAACAAATTTGCAATTTGAAAACTTTCAGAACCGCCTACTATGACAACACTAAACCCAAACGTTTTACCTAAATCAATTCCAACCAACATTTGTTTTACTTCGTTTGCGCGAACAAATAATTTTTGTTTGCCTTCAAATAAAGCACGCGTTGCTTCAAATTTTAAATTGTTTGCAACATGTGTTTTTTCTTGTAAATAAGCCTTGGCTTGTGTAAAAAAGGTTTTAATAATTTCAATTTTATCAAACGCCGCTTTTGCTGGATCAGCAGGAGCACCGCCGCCCATCATCATCGCGCGGAATCCACCACGACCTCCACGACGAGCCATCATAGATGGAATAGTGATATACATTCCCGTATTGGCTTTATATTCTGCGTCTTCATAATTCCACGCATCTAATTGAACCACGCTAGAGCGTCCTTCAATTAATTCACCCTCGGGAGCGATATGTGCTAATAAAATACCATTAGCACGCAACACGTTCGTTATTTTAGAATCAGTATTATATGAAACAATACTTCTAATGTCGGCATTGTTTTCACCAATCTCTTGTAAATCATTACTACCACGAACCCCGCTTGAAATTTCTTTCAACCCCAAAAAGGAGCTTGGTAAAATAAGACCCGGATATACTTGTTTTCCGGTGCCATCAATTTCGGTAGCGCCTTTTGGAATTGCAATACCCACGCCCACTGCGGTAATTTTTCCTTTTTCAAACACCACAGTAGCATCATTTAATACAGTGCCATTACCCACATGCACTGTAGCGTGTGTGATTGCAGTGGCCCCTTTTTGAGCAGCTGCAGGATACACTGTTTCCTGTGCCTTCGCCATTGTTACTAACAATGCAAAGGATAATATTAATAAGCTAGCATATTTCTTTTGCATAAATTAATTGTTTTCGTTTTCGTAAATAGTGGCCATATGATCTTCGTGTTCGTGATCACCACAGGTTAATAATATTTGGAAGCTAGGTGTTGCAGCGCGCATTGGCATGCCCATACGTTTGTCGCCTAACATTTTTTGAACCAATCTAGATTTTTCTGCAGTAATTTTTTTACGTGCTTCAGCGTCTTTTTCTCTATCAAAATAGACAACACCATCAACGATTGTTTTTTCTGCTTTCGCATAAATACTTAATGGATTATCAGACCACAAAACCACATCCGCATCTTTACCCACTTTAATACTTCCTACTTTATTATCAACATGTAATGCTTTAGCCGGATTCAATGTTACCATTTTCAATGCGTCTTCTTCACTCACACCACCATACTTCACTGTTTTTCCCGCTTCTTGATTTAATCTACGCGCCATTTCTGCATCGTCAGAATTAATACAAACGTTTAATCCCACTTTTTGCATGATTGCTGCATTATACGCAATGGCATCTTGTACTTCTGTTTTATACATAAACCAATCAGAGAACGTAGATACATTTGCTCCGTGTGCTTTCATTTTGTCTGCTACCTTATAGCCATCCAATATGTGTGTGAAAGTATTAATGGTAATGCCATATTTTTCAGCTACACGCATAGTGTAAGTAATTTCAGGTTGTACATAAGAGTGACAAGTAATGAAACGCTTCTTATTTAAAATTTCTACTAACGCATCTAATTCTAAATCATGACGTCCATTAGGATTTGCTTTTAGATTTCTTTGATAATCTACTGCACGATCAAACGCATCGTTTAATACTTCTTCCACACCCATTCTTGTATCGGGGTAACGATTGTTGTTGGTGCTAGTCGTGCGCTTTACGTTTTCACCCAATGCAAATTTGATAAAACCATCCGCACCTGCAAATTTTAAACCTTCGTCGGTAGCGCCCCAGCGTAATTTAATTAACTGAGTTTGTCCACCAATCGTGTTTGCAGAACCATGTAAAATATGTGAACTTGTTACACCGCCACTTAATTGACGATAAATGTTTACGTCTTCTGGATTCAAGTTATCTCCAATTCGTACTTCAGAAGTTACAGATTGACCTCCTTCGTTGGTAGACATAGATGCAATGTGAGAGTGTTCGTCAATCACACCGGCACTCAAATGTTTTCCAGTACCGTCTACCACTTTAGCAGTAGCGTCCGAAATGTTTTTTCCTACTTTAGCAATTTTACCCGCTTTAATTAATACATCTGTATTTTGTAGTATTCCATCTTTTTCGTTGGTCCAAACGGTAGCGTTTTTAATTAAAATAGTTTCTTGTTGAGGAACTACTTCATTTCCAAATCCTGTAAACGGATAAGTTATTTTGGAAGTAACATTTCTCGAACTATCTTGACCACCGCGTCTAAAATCACCTCTTGCTGTTTCAGTATTTGCGTTTAAAGCACTTTTAAAACTAGCAGACCAAGTTGTTTTATTTCCCGCACCATCGGTTCCTACACCAGACCAGCCACCTGCAGCAATCACGCCACTTAATCGAAGCTGATCTGCACCACGTCCTTTTTTAGTAGGAAAATTAATTTTAACCAATGCCTCACTCACGGTTATTTTCGCAGCTAGCGTATCTGTTCCAATAATGTTAGCAGATAGGTCTTTTTTCAATTCCAGATTATAATCTGTTTTAGTACCATTATTGTTTATGGTTAAAGTGTATTTACCAGCCAGGTTTGTCCACTCTGTTTCATTCACTTCATATTTATTTCCTTGTACCCAGTTTTCAATAATTTTTGAGTTTGCACTAAATACAGGTTCTGTGGTAATAATAAAATTAGCCCACTTGCCAGTTTCGATAGAACCCACTTGATCATACACGCCCAATAAAGTAGCGGGTGTTTTAGTTAAAGCTTCTAACGCTTTGGTTTCAGATAAACCGTTTTGAATTGCTTTTTTAACATTCGCTAAAAATTGCTTACCGTCTTTCATATCTGCAGACGTTAAGCTAAAAGGAATATTTGCTTTTTCAAACACACCTGGATTAGTAGGAGCTAATTCCCAATGTTTCATATCGGCTAAAGAAACAAAACGAGCATCATTAGGATCTTCCACATCCATAGCGGCAGGAAAATCTACACCTAATATATAAGACGCTTTTGTTTTTGCAATTTCATCAATACGTTGGTACCCATTGTCGGCACCCCTAATTACATATTGTACACCAAACTCATCCCCAATTCTATCTGCACGAATTGCATTCCACTTGTCGTCGGTTGCAAAAATTTGAGGCATGCTTTGGTTGTTGTTCCATGCTTCTAAAGAAAGATTCACCCCTTCGCTTACTGGTTTTGTTAAATACCATTTTGCATCTAAATAAGATTGACGCAATACGGCAATGCTTCCCATTAAACTACTTGGATAAGATTGAGTAGAAGTTCCTTTTTCAAAAGAATATACCGAAGCAGCTTTTGTTTTTAAAATGGCCCTATGATTATCATCTGTTGCTAAACTTACTACAGCACCGGTTCCTCTCGCTAAACCATCTTTTACGTGTGTGAACACAGCACCAAATCCATTCGCTCTAAAACTGCTTGCGCCATTTTCATCTACAGTAAAAATATCTACTGCATTTATTTCTGGACGAACCGCTTGGTTCCAGTTATAAGCTCCTGGCTTGTTAGAAATAAATTGAGCAGGTGCTCCAAAGTTAAAACCACCTTGACCGCGTTGTGCCGCAGGTAATCCATAACTAGTTAATGCATCAATAAATGAAGGATAAATAAATTTACCAGCACAATCAATCACTATAGCGTCTGCAGGAACCGAAAGTCCTGTTCCAACCGCTACAATTTTTCCTTGTTTGATAATTAATGTTGCCTTTTCAATTTTCGTTGTTTCGTTTTGAATAATAGTTGCATTGGTGAATGCATACAATCCACTACGAACATCTCTTATTCCATTAATTGGAAAGGATTCCTGAGCTTGCGTCAAAATCACGACACAAACAAGCAGAAGAGAAGATAAGATCCGCTTCATACGCGACTGAATTTAGTTGTTTAAAAAATACTTCTGAACAGAAGGATTTTAAAGCTACTAAAAACTTGTTGTGTAAAAACGAAAAACGGAGAATTTTTGATAAAAGGTTTGGCTTATTATTAAGCCTGTTTATTTACAAGCTCACTGCCTTAGCGTCCCATATATACCATGAGTATTTGAACGTCGCTGGGATTTACACCGCTAATACGGCTAGCTTGCCCTAATGTAAGAGGGCGAATTTTTTTGAATTTTTGTAGGGCTTCAATAGAAAGTGCTGCTACTTTATCGTAATCAAATTGAACAGGTATTAATTTATTTTCTAATGCTGCCATGCGATCTACAATTTCTTTTTCTTTCTCTATGTATCGCTCATACTTGATTTGAATTTCAGCCTGCTCCAAACATTCGGTATCGTTACCCGCTACTTTTGTTTTTAAATCTGGAGTATGATCTAAAATTTGTTGTAAGCTGATATTAGGGCGCAGCACAAGTTTAGAAGCTTTTTGCTTTTCTGAAATGGTTGCTGATTCAATACTTTCTAAAAATTCATTGATAAGTTCGGGCTCAATAGATTCGTTGTTGAGTATGGATTTAATTTCGTTTACTTGTTTGTTTTTTTCATCCACACGACGCATCCTTTCCTCCTTAGCCAATCCTAATTTATAACTCAATTCGGTTAATCTTAAATCCGCATTGTCCTGACGTAATAAAGTCCTAAACTCGGCGCGTGAAGTAAACATGCGATAGGGCTCTTCGGTTCCTTTGCTAATCAAGTCATCAATTAATACTCCTATATATGCCTCACTCCTTTTCAAAATAAGTGGAGCTTGGTTGTTGATTTTTAAATGTGCATTTATCCCCGCCATAATGCCCTGACAGGCTGCTTCCTCATATCCAGTAGTTCCATTGATTTGTCCGGCGAAGTACAAATGCTCAATCGCCTTAGTTTCAAGGGTATAGGTTAATTGTGTGGGCTGAAAATAGTCGTATTCAATGGCGTATCCTGGACGGAACATGCGAGCATTGGCAAAACCAGGAACCATACGAAGAGCTTCGTATTGTACTTCTTCTGGTAAACTCGTACTAAATCCGTTAACATAAATTTCTACTGTATTCCACCCTTCGGGTTCTACAAATAGTTGATGACGCTCTCTATCTGCAAATCGATTGATTTTATCTTCAATACTTGGACAATATCTAGGACCCACCCCTTCAATACGGCCCTGGTACATGGGACTGCGGTCAAAACCCGTCTTTAATATATCATGAACCCTTGAATCCGTATAAGTAATATGACAAGGACGCTGATCCTTTGCCCTAGGAATATTTAAATAAGAAAAACCCACCACTTCCTCGTCCCCATCCTGTATTTCCATCTTAGAATAGTCTAAACTACGTCCATCTACTCTTGGAGGGGTTCCTGTTTTTAATCTATCAGACTCTAAACCAAAGGAAACGAGTTGTTCGGTGATACCCGTTGCTGACTTTTCTGCCACACGACCTCCGCCTATTTGCTTCTCACCTATATGAATAATTCCATTTAAGAAGGTTCCACTTGTAATAACAACGGCATCTGCCTCAATTTTGTGTCCTAAACTCGTGATTACCCCGCAGGCCTTATTATTTTTAATAATTAACTCTTGTACCGAATCCTGGTAAAAATCTACATTAGGGGTATTTTCCAGCATCTCTCTCCACTTGGATGCAAATAAATGACGGTCATTTTGAGTACGAGGACTCCACATAGCAGGTCCTTTACTCTTATTAAGCATTCTAAACTGAATGGTGCTTAAGTCACTTACGATACCGCTATATCCTCCCATGGCATCAATTTCCCTTACAATCTGTCCCTTAGCAATACCACCCATTGCAGGATTACAGCTCATTTGAGCAATAGTCTGCATGTTCATGGTCACCAATAAAACCTTGGAGCCCATATTGGCTGCTGCCGCCGCTGCTTCACAACCTGCGTGGCCTGCACCTACTACTATGACATTGTATTTTGGAAACATAAGGATTGCAAAGATAAGCCTGTATTGAATACCAAGCAATTCAAATCGTTAGGAATTGCTTGGTTTAAGGGGGATCTTATAAAATTAATTTCAGGCACCCCCCGTTATCTATCCCCCTTTCTGAACGGATATTTCTTGTTTTAGTAAAAAACGTTCCTCGTGGAACGTTTCGGGTCAACCCTTTAATTTTTTACCAGGATTTGCTCAGAATTTATTTGGATCGTTCCACGTGGAACGTTTTTAGGTAGGACTTGATCCATTTATCCTCCATGGAGCGCATTTTTTTAGCGTCAGCCGGTTTTTTGTCCTTATATCCACAAAAATGGAGTGCTCCGTGGAAGAGCACACGTAGTAATTCTTGCTTATAAGGTACTTTTAGGGTTTTGGCATTCTCTTTTACTCGGTCAATACTTATATATACATCTGCAATAAGCGTCCCCTTGTGTTCAGATAGGTCAAAACTGATGATATCGGTATAGTAATTATGCTTGAGAAAGGTTTTATTAATATCTAGTAAGTATTTGTCGGAACAAAATACATATTGTAGACACTCCACCTTTAGTCCCTCCTTTCCTAACTGCTTTTCAATAAAGGACTTAAGCGCCACTCTATTAGGGAGGGTTGTGTTTTTGTCGGCTTTATTGAAAGAGATGTTCGTAAGCATAAGTTCTACTTTATTGCTCCAAATTTCGTAACTATTTGTGTAAAAAAGGAAACTATCTTTGTAATAATATATGAGGAAGTTATCTGAATTAAAAATGGGGCAGTCGGGGGTGATTCATTCTTTTGAAAACGATGAAATCTTTTTAAAATTAATGGAGATGGGCTGTATACCTGGTGAAACCATCCGGGTAGAACAAATAGCGCCATTGGGGGATCCTATATCTATTTCGGTGGCAGGATATCAATTAAGCCTGCGTATGAACGAGGCAGATAGTATCCTAATTAGTGCCGAATCTATCACAAGTAATTGATAATCAACTAATTAAACAAAATGAAGATAGGTTTGTTTTTTGGCTCTTTCAATCCCATACATAATGGACATCTTATGGTGGCCAGCTATGTGGCCAATCATTCTGACCTCAAACAGGTTTGGTTAGTGGTGTCTCCTCAAAATCCACTCAAGCCCCAAGGAAGTTTATTAAATGAATACGATCGCTTGCATTTAGCAAAATTGGCGATAGAAGATGATATGCAATTAAAGGTTTCTGATATTGAATTTTCATTGCCTCGCCCCTCTTACACGATTGATACACTTACTTATTTACAAGAAAAATATCCGCAACACGAATTTTCGGTGATCATGGGTGGAGATAGTTTTCAAAATTTACCTAAATGGAAAAACTTTGAAACCCTTGTAAAAAATTATCAATTCATTGTATATCGTCGCGAAGGATTTGATATTAGCAACGATTATGGCGCAAGGGTTTTATTTTTAGAAGCACCGCTTTTACAATTATCTGCAACACTTATTCGTAACAATCGAAAAGATGGAATAACGATACGTTATTTGGTTCCCGATAAAGTGCGTGAAGAAATTGAGAACAATAATTATTTTAAAGAAGAAGGCGCTATCGCGCCTGACGCGAAGAAAAAACAACAATAAAAATAACGTAAATAAAGAATAGCTTTTATGGGCTTCATTGAAAAAAAATTATAAGATTGAAAATAAAAAAAACCCTCTGAATTTTTCAGAGGGTTTTTTAATTATCTATTCATGCTGGCTAAAAACTCTTCGTTGTCTTTAGTGCCTCGCATACGTTTTAATAATTCATTCATCGCTTCGTCGGTGTTCATATCGTTGATGAATAAACGAAGAATGTTCATTCTTCCTAATACATCTTTATCTAATAATAAATCATCACGACGTGTGCTGGATCCTACTAAATCTATCGCAGGGAAAATACGTTTGTTTGCCAAACGACGATCTAAAACCAATTCCATATTACCTGTACCCTTAAACTCTTCAAAAATAACTTCATCCATTTTAGAACCCGTTTCAATCAACGCAGTTGCTAAAATAGTTAAGGATCCGCCGTTTTCAATTTTACGAGCTGCACCAAAAAATTGTTTTGGCTTTTGCATTGCGTTGGCTTCTACACCACCGGACAACACTTTACCCGAGCTAGGTGCAACAGTATTATGAGCACGTGCTAAACGCGTAATAGAATCTAATAAAATAACCACATCGTGTCCGCACTCTACTAAACGTTTTGCTTTTTGTAAAGCCATTGTAGAAACCTTCACATGTTTTTCGGCAGGTTCATCAAAAGTAGAAGCAATCACTTCCGCTTTCACAGAACGCTCAACATCGGTTACTTCTTCTGGACGCTCATCTACTAACACCACCATTAAATAACATTCTGGATGATTTGCAGCAATCGCGTTGGCCACTTCCTTCAACAACATGGTTTTACCCACTTTAGGTTGCGCCACAATCAAACCTCTTTGACCTTTACCAATAGGCGTAAACAAATCCATGATACGCGTACTGTAATTATTTGAAGTTGTATATAAATTTAATTTTTCAAAAGGGAACAAAGGAGTTAAATAATCAAAAGGAATACGATCACGAATTTCATCTGGACGCTTACCGTTGACAAAATCAACCTTTGTTAAAGCAAAATATTTTTCACCTTCTTTAGGAGGACGAACTGTTCCTTGAACGGTGTCACCTGTTTTTAATCCAAATAATTTTATTTGAGAAGGAGATACATATACGTCATCGGGAGAAGACAAATAATTATAATCGGAAGAACGTAAAAAGCCATAACCATCAGGCATCATTTCTAAAACCCCCTCGGATGCAATTGCGCCATCAAACTCTACATTAAACACAGGTTCTTTGCGTGGTTGTGGATAGCGATGACCTTGAGGTTGTTGTTGACCATTCCCTCCATTTTGTCCCTGAGGAGCGGTTCCTTGATTGCTTTGTGCGGTAGTTGCTTCGGCCCCTGCTTCTGGAGTAGGTTCGGCACTAGCAGCGCTTTCATCTCCAAACAATGCTTGCGCAATTTTAGAAGCTTTGTCATCCTCGCTGTTGTCTTTTGCAGGTTCTGCTTTTTTTGCAGTAGCTGGTTTTTTGGTAGCGGGAGCTTTTTTAGAATCGGCTGGCGCAGCTTTTGCAGCTGGGGCGGCAGCAACGGGTTTACGTCCCCTTTTTGGTTTTTCGTCTTTGTCTTGCACGTGTAACTATAGTTTATTTAAAAATCGAATAAAGATCTGGGCTGTTTTGAAACTTTTTTGAAATTTCGGTCGGGATAATTTGACCGGGAAATGGATAGGAGCGATGAAAGTAATTGAAATGATTCGCTCGTTTCTACTGCAATGTTAAGCAGTTTTTTAATAAAAAAACAATTTTTTATGCGTTTTTGTGTCTAAATGGAGGTGTTGGGCCCTCGAAACGGATTATCTTTGCTTCTCGAAATAATATATATGTTCAACCAACGAATAAAAATCAAGCAATTGTTAAGCGGGACCCCAACGGGTACCGAAGTAGTGGTCATGGGATGGGTTCGTACCTTTCGTAATAATCAATTTGTTGCGTTAAACGATGGAAGCACCAACGCCAACTTACAAGTAGTGGCAAGCTTGGGTGAATTTGAGGAAACCATATTAAAAAGAATCACCACGGGTGCCTCTTTAAAAGTAACAGGAACCGTGGTAGAAAGTTTAGGCAAGGGGCAAACAGTAGAAGTAAAAGCGACTAGCATTGAAATTTTAGGAGACAGCGACGCCGAAAAATATCCTTTACAACCTAAAAAACATTCACTAGAATTTTTAAGAGAGAAAGCGCATTTGCGTTTTCGCACGAATACTTTTGCATCTGTGTTTAGAATAAGACATGCCCTAGCCTTTGCGGTGCATCAGTTTTTTAACGAACGCGGATTTGTGTATTTAAATACACCTATTATTACAAGTTCGGATGCAGAAGGTGCTGGAGAAATGTTTCGTGTTACCACACTTCCTATGGAAGGTGCTCCCAAAAATGAACAAGGTGAAATTGATTATACGCAGGACTTTTTTGGTAAGAGCACTAACTTAACGGTGAGTGGACAACTTGAAGGAGAGCTAGGCGCCATGGCGTTTTCAGAGATTTATACTTTCGGTCCCACCTTCCGCGCCGAAAATTCTAACACGACTCGTCACCTAGCTGAGTTTTGGATGATTGAACCCGAAATGGCTTTTCATGATATTGAAGATAATATGAATTTAGCGGAATCTTTCATTCAATATTTGATTCAGTATGTAATGAAAAACAATGCGGATGATTTAGCATTTTTAGATGCTCGTTTGGCAGAAGAAGAAAAACAATTACCTACTGAAAAAAGAAGTGGATTGGGTTTGCTTGAAAAATTAAACCTTGTCGTAAATAATAATTTTGAAAGAATTACTTATACCGAAGCGATTGATATTTTATTAAATAGCAATCATTACAAGAAAAAGAAATTTAAATACGATGTAAAGTGGGGTATTGATTTACAAAGCGAACATGAAAGATATTTAGTAGAACAACACTTTAAAAAGCCCGTGATTGTAACGGGATATCCTGCAGCAATCAAAGCATTTTATATGCGCATGAACGATGGATGTGAAGCGGGCAAAGAAACGGTAGCGGCCATGGATATTTTAGCACCAGGTATTGGTGAAATCGTAGGAGGAAGTCAACGTGAGGAGAGATTAGAAGTGTTAGAAGCAAGAATGAGATCGATGCACGTGCCGGTAGAAGAAATGAGTTGGTATTTAGATACTAGACGTTTTGGAACGGTTCCACATGCTGGATTTGGTTTAGGTTTTGAGCGAATGATCCAGTTTGTAACCGGAATGACAAATATTAGAGACGTTATTGCCTTTGCCCGCACGCCTAAAAACTGCGAGTATTAATATAATTATCAGCGAGATATAGCAGGCAGTTTTTTTGTATTATAAGATTCCCTACCTATATTTGCGACCCAATCGGAGAAATCTGATAGGGAGGGATGAAAAATCCGATGGTGCGGTAGCTCAGTCGGTAGAGCAAAGGACTGAAAATCCTTGTGTCGCCGGTTCGATCCCGGCCCACACCACACAAACCCATTGATTATCAATGGGTTTTTTGTTTTCCCCCATTTCTGTCTCTGAAAAAAGTCTATCCAATCTCATTTATTTCTTATTATTTTAATTAATTTAATACCTCATAAAAAAACCAACATGAAAAAATTATTAATGGGTCTTATTGTTGCAGCATCATTAGTTGCTTGTACCAATCCAAAAGAAACAAGCACAGCTGCAGCAGCTTTGCCAAACACAAGCGGCTATACAGTAGATAGCTCGGCTAACATTGATTTAGTTAAAAAATCAAATACAGCCGGATCAACAGGAGATATGGATACCTATAAATCAACCTACTCTGATTCTGCAGTATTCCATGACAACTTAAAGAAAGCTACTTTGAGCGAGAATTTAGAAATGTTAGCTCAATTTAAAAAAGCAGGTCTTTCTTTTGGGATTGAGTATGGCGCACTTTGGGAAACTATCAACAATAAAGCTAATGAAAAAGGGGTAAGTCATTATGTATTAGGTTATTTAACCGCGACTTTCAAAAAAGGCGATAAATCTGTAAAAGTGGGACAATTTCAAATAGATGCTGTTAAAGATGGCAAAATAGTAGAAGAGTGGATTGTATACGATCCAACCGATTTAATGTCTTTAATGAAATAAGAACTTACTTATTTATATTTAAAAGAGGCTCCTAGTAATAGGGGCCTCTTTTTTTATATAACTTGTGTTTTCAATTTCAATCATTTTTAAAATCTCTTTACTACAATGAATCAGCTAACAGCAATATTAATAGGGGCAACCGGCGCAACAGGTTCTGAAATTTTGAAGCAGTTGCTTATAGATTCTGATTTTAAAAAGCTTATTGTTTTTTCTAGAAGACCCCTTGATGTTGAAAATGCTAAGTTGGAAAATCACGTAGTTAACTTTGATGAGATTCCTAATTGGGCGCATTTAATACAAGGCGACATTTTGTTTTCTGCATTGGGTACGACTTTAAAAGAGGCAGGCTCATCCACTAAACAATATAAGATTGACTTCACTTATCAATACGAAGTGTCAAAGGCGGCCTGCGACAATGGTGTTGGCGCTTATATTTTAATATCATCTTATGGCGCGAACGCAAAAAGCGCTATTTTTTATTCAAGAATGAAGGGACAACTTGATGAGGCGGTTCAGCAATTGAATTTTTCAAAAATTCATATTTTCCGTCCTGGAATTTTAGCCAGACAGGCCAATAAAATTAGATCCGTTGAAAAAATAAGTATTACTATTCTTAATATACTTAACAAATTGGGCATCTTAAAAAGCCAAAAGCCTATGCCGGTTTCCCTATTGGCTCAAAAAATGATTTTAGTATCTAACAAAGCACTCGGAGTTAAAACACAAATCTATTCTTTGGATTCTATTTTTAATATTGAATAATTTCCATAAAATTTTATTAACTTCAGATGCGTAAAAACCGGTTTTAAAAATAAAAATTTTATATCCTCAAATCAAAAAAATTATGAGCACAAATCGTAGACAATTTGTTCGCAATATGGCATACGGTGCCGCAGGTGTTGGACTTGGAGGCGTTGCTTCTGGATTCACTGCAAAAAGTTATTCAAGAATCATTGGAGCAAACGACCGATTAAACATTGCGTTGATGGGTTGTGGCAGAAGAGTAAGTGCCTATTATGCAGCACTAAAAGATAAAAACAATAATGTTGACGTGGCTTATATATGCGATGTAATGAAAAAGCAACGCGAAAAAGTAGGAAAAGATTTGAGTGGAAAGGTTTCGGGGAATGCAACTTTAGTAAATGACATTCATGATGTTTGGAATGATAAAAGTGTAGATGCTATTTTTAATGCTACACCAGATCATTGGCATGCACCTGGAACTTGGATGGCGATGCAAGCCGGCAAACACGTGTATATTGAAAAACCATGTAGTCAAAATCCGCGTGAAGGAGAATTACTAGTTGCCTTTCAAAAAAAATATGGCAAAGTAGTTCAAATGGGTAACCAACAACGTTCTGCTACTGAATCTAAAGAAATTATTGCAGCCATTCATGGCGGCATTATTGGTGATGTATATAAAGCAGTTGCATTTTATTCTAATAATCGTGGTGAAGTGCCTGTTGAAAAAAAGGCTGCTATTCCAGAAGGGTTAGATTGGGAATTATGGCAAGGTCCTGCTCCTCACCAAGAATATACTGACAACACCTGGGATTATAATTGGCATTGGTATGGATGGCATTGGGGTACAGCTGAAACAGGAAACAATGCAACACATGAATTAGATGTGGCACGTTGGGCGTTACAAGTTACTTATCCTGAGCATGTAGATGTAGAAGCTGCAAAGCGTCATTTTAAAAATGATGGTTGGGTAATGTATGATACCATGGATGCCTCCTTCCGTTTTCCTGGTAATAAAATTATTCAGTGGGATGGCAAAAGCCGAACCGGATATAATACTTATGGTAGTGATCGCGGTACAGTTATATATGGTAGCGAAGGAACTGTATTTGTAAATCGTGAGGGATATACTTTGTATGATCGTTTAGGTAAAAAAATAAAATCTAGCAAATCTTCTGGAACAGAAGCTGGAACTGCATTAGGTGGCGGTGGTGATATGACCGATACGCACATTGCTAATTTTTTCAATGTTATTCGTGGTAAAGAAACCAAATTAAATTCTCCCATCGAAGAAGGGGCTATTAGTCAAATGATGTGTCACTACGCTAACATTTCTTATCGTATTGGAAAATCATTAAACGTAAATACAGGAAACGGACATATCCTTGATAAAGATGGTATGAAACTTTGGTCACGTGAATATGAAAAAGGTTGGGAGCCTAAGCTTTAATTATAAAATATTATGGAAGTACATCATCACCCTCATGTTCCAACTCATGCTAAGCCTTGGAAAGAGTATTTATTAGAAGGACTTATGATTTTTGTAGCGGTCACTTTGGGTTATGGTGCTGAAAATATAAGAGAGCATTTTATAGAAACTAAAAAAGCAGTAGTAAGTGCTAAAAATTTATACAAAGACGTTTTAGATGATTCTGTGAGTTATGCACAAACCATGAAAAATAGAAATCGCCAGGATGTATTATTTGAAATCATAAGTGACCAATATGAAAAAAAACAAATAACACAACATATACCTGAATTGTATGCGGCACACTCTTACGTATCTTTAAGAATGCTTCCGATTATGAATTCACTGGCGTTGGATGAAATTAAAAGCTCTGGAACTCTGCGTTTTATAGAAGATGATAGTTTAAAAACCGCCATACAATTATATGCAGGCAGAAGCAATGGATTGAAGCTTAGAGAACAACGCGAATTTAGTTATATTGATCGAATGATAGATCCTATTACAACCACTAATTTTAAATATACTTTTTTTCGTGAGATAGGCCAAGGTTTTAAAGTTGTAAATAAAGTTATTGTCATTAACATAGCCATCCCCGAACATCTAAATATTAATAAAGCAGAAAGTTTTGATTGGGAAAATTATTTTTCGATATTAGGCATGTTAAAGACAATTCGTAAATCAACAGATAATAGTTATATTCTTCCCACTCAAGAAGATGCTAATAAACTATTAAAACGCTTAAGAAAGTATTTGATAGAGCACAATGCATTGGGAGAGTAACCATTTAGATAACATTTTGATACTTAAAAATTTAGAAGTAAATTACGTTGCAATTAATATGTCTATAATAAATTAATCCTAAAAATTAATTCATGCACTTACACATTAACCATTCCACGTATTTTAAATACATGACCTCTTTTGTGGGGGCTTCTATTGCTATTGTAGAAACCAGCAATATCATCGACCATCAACTTCACCTGGAATTCCCATTAGTTGAGGTAGCACTAGTTGGCTTATTAATCACTTTCATCATAGGATTATTTCTTACTTATCGTAATCAAAAAACGCCAGATAGAATAAAAGAAAAAATAAAGAACAAATTTGAAAAATGGTCTGCAACGCAAAGCGTTCAATTTAAATTAAATACGACCGAACTTTTAAATGCCAATTTATTTCCAGAGTTATTATCTGAAAATAATTTTGATAAATTCATTGAAATTTCAAAACAAAACAACTCCGATGGAGGCGCAATGAACAAATTGCTTCCCATTTTAAATATTTTATTATTAGTTGGATTTTTAGGAGCTGGAATTTTCTTCTATATTAAACTGGGAAAGGCATCTAATACCATTGAAAAAGAATTACCTGAATTTTTACAACTTATTAAAGAAGGAAAGTCGGGTGCTGCTTATTATGCTGGTAAAAAAATATTAGAAAACGATCCTAACAATAAGGTTGTTATAGATGGTTTAAAAACCGTCACAACTACTGTTGATTTAATGACAGTCACACCCAATATAGATGTGTACTTGCAATTAAGTGAAGCAGACAACAAATGGGAATTTGTTGGCAAAACGCCCATCAATAAAACAAGTTTGCCAAACGGCACAGTAAAATTAAAATTTGTAGATGCGAATAAGAATGAGTTTATAGTTTCTGCTGGAACTTATTTTATTTCTACAGGTGAAAATGTTTTCGAGTTGCCAACTTCTATGCCTGATACTACAACTATGGCATTGGTTATTGGAGGAAAAACTAATATATTTTTAGCGGGTTTAGATTCCAGACCAACAGCAAAATTTTCCCCCTATTTGATTGATAAAAATGAAGTCACTAATGAAGAATATAAAAAGTTTGTGGATGCGGGAGGGTATAAAAACGCAAGCTTATGGAATATTCCAGCTACTTTAAGCGGAAAGCCGTTCAATTTTGAGCTTGCACAAAAATTGTTTGTTGATCAAACAGGGTTTTCTGGACCTGCTACATGGTCCAATGGTAGTTTTCCAGATGGGAAAGCTAAATTTCCTGTAAACGGAATTTCATGGTTTGAAGCGGATGCTTATGCTAAGTTTATGAAAAAGAATTTACCATCTGTTCATCAATGGGCCAAGGCAGCAACACCTTCTAGATCTGGTTTGGTTTGTCCGGTAAGCAATTTTTCAAAATCTGAAACTAAAGAAGTTCCTTATTCTTCAATTAAATCTGGTTATGGATTATCTGATGTTGCAGGAAATGTAAGAGAATGGTGTGCGAATGCAACGAAGGACGATTTAACTGAAAGAGCAATATTAGGCGGCGGTTATGATGACGACCCCTATACTTTTAATGATTATTATGGTCAAGATGCTTTTAGTAGAACAAGTTCTAATGGAATGAGACTAGTTAAAGACTTAACGACTAATAATCAATCATTATATGCAGAAGTTATAAAAAAGCCTTTTAGAGACTTTTTAAAATTACCAAAAATAAGTAAAGAAATTTTCGATATCTATAAAAGACAATTTGATTATGAGGCAAGTGCTTTAGATATTAAAATTTTAAAAACAGATAATTCGGATCCTGATTATACCTACGAATTAATAGAATATAACGCCGCATATAATAATGAGAGAATGAGCGGAGTTTTATTCAAACCTAAAAATTTAACAGGTAAAGCACCAGCTATTGTATACTTTCCTGGCTCTAATGTGATACATACAAGTGAAATTGAAAAAGTTACATTAAGCCAAATGGCAAGGAGCTATGTAAAAATGGGTTATGCGTTTTTCTATCCAATATATAAAGGAACTATAAATAGACAAGATGCATTAAAATCAGATTATGCAGATAAAACCGATTTTTATAAAGAACATGTCATTATGTGGGGTAAGGATATGAAACGCTCAATTGATGTGATCGAATCTAGAAATGATTTAGACGCTTCCAATTTATTGTATTTTGGAGTGAGCTGGGGTGGCGAAATGGCAAACATTATGATTCCCATTGAACCTAGAATTAAAAGAGCAGTACTATTGGTGGCGGGACTAGAATTTGAAGAGGCTAAGCCAGAAGTGGAAGCGGCATCTTATACTCCCTTTATTAAAGTACCCATTTTAATGCTTAACGGAAAATACGATTACTTTTTCCCATCCGAAACATCCCAAAAACCAATGTTTGAATTAATTGGAACCAATAAAAATGATAAATACTGGTATTTGCATGAATCTAGTCATACTGTTCCATTAGATGAGTTTACCAAAAAAGTCAAAATATTTTTAGATAAATATTCAAAGCCTGCAGGTAAATAAAATTTATTTTTTCACATCATTACTGGTTAAAAAATAAATACACATCCATCCTAGTGGAACTAATAAAGCGGCTACTATAAAAAAGGATTGGAAGCTAGTCTTGGATATAATAGGCACTAATAATGTAATGATAATAGTGCCTGTAACAGCTGCCGTGCCGCCCATTCCAGCAACAGCCCCTACATTTTTCCCACTAAAATAATCGGAGGGCAAGGTTTGCAAATTATTAATCAAAAATTGAAATCCAAATAAAGTAGATCCAATTAAAAAGATGGCTAAATTTTCTTGACTCTTTAATTGGTCCAAATAAAACAAAATACCCAATAATGCAGCTAGCATGATAAAGCAACCAATGGCAATGGCTTTTTTTCTAGACTTCGCTGCGCTCATACCTCTTTTAATTAAGCTACTAGAATAAAAACCTCCCAATAATCCCCCTATAGCTGCTAATAAATAAGGCAACCAAGCAAACGCACCTACTTGCTTGATATCAAATCCCATTTGATCTTTCAAAAAGGTAGGCAACCAAGTTAAAAACATCCACCATACTGGGTCTAAAAATAATCTGGATGTTATAATACCCCAAGTGTTTTTATATGCCAACAATTCTCGCCAACTTTTTACAGGCTCCTCACTACTATTTTTTAAGGAGCTTACTTTGCCATCTTCAATATGCTTTAATTCTGCATCTGTTATCCAAGGGTGTTTGGAAGGAATATTTTTATTAATAATTAACCAAGGAATTAACCATAAAAAGCCAAGAGCACCAATACCAATAAAAGTGGCTCTCCACCCAAATGCTACATATATATAAGCAATAATAGGCGCTGCTACCACCCCGCCTAAAGAGGCTCCGGCACCAAAAATCCCTTGTGCAATAGCTCTTTCCTTAGAGGGAAACCATTCTGCGTTACTTTTTGTAGCACCTGGCCAATTGCCCGCTTCACTAAATCCTAACAAGCCTCTAAAAATATTAAAAGACATAATGGATCTTGATAAAGCATGTAGCGCTATAGAAATACTCCAAGCGCTTATGGATATTGCCATCCCAATTCGAGTACCAATCATATCCATCATTTTTCCAGTAAACATTTGCCCCAATGCATACATGATCATAAAGCAGGTGGTGATGATGGCTAATGCTTGTTTATTATCTGCATCTGCAATTCCAAATTCTTTGTAGATGTAGGGCCACATGATATTAATTGCACTACGATCAATATAATTAATAACGGTTGCCAATCCTATCAATCCAATAATCCACCATCTGAGTCCTTTTATTTTCATAATTTTTTAATCTTAGAAGTGTAATCAAGTAAGTAATATTAGAACTATTATTTATTTATATTTTTTCCATTGAATAATACCAAGTAGGGTCCCTTCCATGTTATGTCTGAATTATTATAACGATACTGATGATCGCTTGTAGATGAAGTATCATTCTTAATTTCGATAAAAAGTAATTCCCCGGTTTTTAAAGTAATTTTTACGACACTAAAAAGAGCACTATTTTCAAGTTCTTGAATTTTTTGAACTATTGAATTAGCATTGGAAGTCACTTCATTCACGGGATCATATTTTCCATGCATTTCTATAACACTAATAAAAGAGGGGCTAGTGCTATTTTTTCTAATGATAAAAGCCGGGTCTCTTCTTAAATTAAAATTTTGATCATTAGCTCCAATACGAGCAAATAATATACTGGCCGTATCCTTTACCATGGTGGATATCGTATAAAAATCTCGCTCATTCAAAAAAGTCATTTGCACTATCGTGTCTTTCACTTTAGCTTCTCCTTCCTTCCATAAATATTGATACCCGTTTTTTGGTCCCAGCGGGGACATTGTATTTTTTGCATATCTATAATCTACCGAACTATGTATGAATTGTCCCATATAATAAAAAGGTAAATCATATTGATGGGGATTAGAAGATTGAGTATGGAAAATGTCAATGATTAATTTAGGCTGATCAGGAAGCGTGAGCATGAATAATGATCTTTTTAAAATCACATTCTTATAAGCGTTGCTATCAGAAACGCTTATGGCTAAAACCTTTTCATTTTTAAAATTCGAATAATTTTTTACAGGCCAAAATTGTTCTGATGTTTTTTCACTTCCATTAAAATGACTTGTTTCATCTACGACAATAGTATTATGTGCAATGGTTTGAGTAGCAAATCCTGCATTTTCAGGAAGATACCTGCCGCCATATTTTTGTTCTACCCCCACAAATCTTGCTGCGCCATAGTCTTGTAGAATTTCATTTCCTTTATCAAATAAATTGATATTCAATTTATCGTAATGTCCATGAGATAATCCATGGGAACTGTATTTATAGATTAAACTAGTTAGTTCTTTTCCTTCACCACTTCTTAATATACTTACGCCCCCTTTGTTCCCTTTGGCACCATCTGAGTTTTCAATAGTTTTATATGGAAAAAGCGCCGTATTATTTTTTTGCTTATTGAATGCTTCTGCAATTTGAATACCACTTTTAGTTAATAGTATTGAATGTTGTTTTTTTGCTATCGGTAAAAATGTAGTATCTAAGCCATAGGCCCTTGTATAAATATCTAAAGCCATGATCATTTCACTGGTCGTATAATCTTTATCTTTTATAGCATCGTTTAAGGCAAAAAACATTCCATTGGTATTGCTATACTGTATCGCAGTGTTAATTGCTTTTTTTAATATTGAATTTCGATAGGTAAATATATTTTTACTAGGATATTTATTATTGAGTGCATTAGAAAAAATAATAAATGGCAATAAAGCATATCGAGTATAATAAGGACCTTCGGTATAATAGCCATCTGGGGAAAATAACTGATCCAGTAATGCATAAAAACCGCTGCTGCCATTGTGTTGTGAGCCTTCTAGAGCTAAGTCAATATAAGTTTGATTATTGGTAGCAATGCCAATCATTCCCACTCCGGCGGTGGCCCACACCGCATGATTATGAATTAAATTAAACCAAGGAGATAAATCTTTGGTAACAAAATCAACCTCAGGTTTAAAAGCGCCTTCTTCAATTATTTTTCTGTCGGCTTCATTAAGACCATTATATACAAGATCATAGGCCATACCCGTATAAACCATCCAATTAGCATCATTGAGTGCTTGCCAAAATATTCTTCCTGGAGAAGTGCTTGTTGCTTGTGGATGATTTTTTAAAGTAGGATTTAATGTTGCATATTTTAAAAGAATTTTACGGACTAGGTCAGCATATTTTTGTTCTCCCGTGATATTATACAACACGCCACTATTAAACATCAACAAATAATTCGCCTTGTGTCTTTCATGGGTATACCCGCCAGCAGGGTCTTTAGGAAAGGGAACATCTACTTCCTTGTTAAGCCATAGGTCTGTCTCCTTTTTTAATATTTGAAATGATTCATTTAATAATGGCTGTATTTTTATATTAGATCGAACTAATAACGATTCTTCCTTTGTAAAAAAACTTACGGGATGTTGGCTGATTGAATATTGTGCAAAAGCAAATATTGAAAAAAATAATAGCCCCCCTTTTTTTAAGACATTCAACATAGAGTTAAATTTTAACACGCTGATAATTTTTATCAAACCCTTTTGTTGTTATGCGAAAAATGAGCCACCATTGATTTCTACACTTTCTCCATTTATAAACGAAGAGCTGTCACTTAATAAATACCAAACTAAATCAGCCACTTCTTCTGGCTTACCTTCTCTTTTTAAAGGCGTCGCTGCTGCAACGTTGGCTCTAATTTCAGGTTTGGTAAAAGTATTGTGGAAGGTGGTATTAATCATTCCTGGAGAAACTGCATTCACGCGAATCCCTTTAGGGCCCAGCTCCTTAGCGAGTCCACGAGTGAGCGTTAGCACAGCACCTTTTGCTGCTGCATAAGCCATAGCTCCGCCACCTCCACCATCACGAGCTGCTTGAGAAGTGAAATTTACAATGGAACTTCCTTGATCCATCATAGGAACTATTTCTCTACACACTAAATACACCGACTTCAGATTCACATCTATAACCGCATCCCAAAATGCTTCATCTAAATCGGCTAAAACTTTTCTTCCTAATAAACCCCCAGTAACATTTACAAGGTAGTCTACTTTATTGCCGAAGGCAGCAACACAGGCCGCACTTAATTTTTTTACATCTTCTGCTTTTGTCATATCGCCTTGAACTCCTATTGCTTCGCCCCCCGCTTCTTTAATAAGTGCTAAAGTTTCCTCTGCATTTTTAGGGTCACTTAAATAATTGAAGCAAACCTTTATTCCTGCTTTTGCTAATTTTAAAGATACTTGTCTTCCAATGTCTCTCGCTCCGCCAGTTACAATGGCAACCTTAGATAATGTTGTACTCATAATGCTTGTTTTGTTTGAAAATACTTTTATGTTTTAGTATTTTTTAAAGTTAACCATTTTGTGTATTTATATGAGTGATTGCGCCCATTTTTATGTAAGTCATTTTGATTGATCGCTCATTTTGCGGATTATCGCTATTGCCTTTGTAATATATTATAAATCAATACAATACGATTATTATTGTGGGTTTTGTATTTGTAAATAAATAGTAGATAAACCTTAAAATAAAAGGTTTGATTTAACGTCATAGATACTACCAAAATAGTTTCTTTTTGAAACTAAAAATAATTATCTTCAATCATCATTAAAAAATTTAAAAAATGAAAAAATTATTATTGTCTTTATTCTTGGTTTCTCTTTTGGCTGCTTGTACAAATACTACTAAGCCAGCAACCGAAAATGCAGCAGATGCGGCTTATGCTAAAAATTTAGCAACTGCTAAAGAATATTTTGCAGCATTTGCAGCTAAAGATTCTACTAAAATGGCATCACTTGTAACAGATGATTTTAAATGGACACCACCAGCAGTGGGTATGGATTCTCTATCTAAAGCAACATGGTTTGCGACTATGAAAACATTTATGAATACTTATAATGACATTACTTTTACGAATCAGATTTGGCATAGAGGAGTAGATTCTGCTGAAAATTTTGACGGAAGTGTTCGTGTTTATGGATTATGGAAATCAAACTTTGCAAGTTCAGGAAAAATAACTTTATTAAAATATTATGCAACTATGGATTTTAATGCAGAAGGCAAATTAGTAAGTCAAATTGAATATTACAATACACCAGACTTAACTATTGAACGATAATATATTCTTCCCTCAATAAAAAAAAGCCCCGATATTAATCGGGGCTTTTTTTTATATTAAAGTATTTTTATAATTTAACAGCTAAAGATCCTAACCAAGAAGTTTCAATACTTCTAAGAGTAGCTGCTTTATTTCCTACTTCACTAGCGCTCATACCAAAATGTTTTTTAGCTGACTCGTCAGTGTATCCACCTTTTTCCATACTTGCATAATTTGGATATGCATTGGTTGTACTAAAATAAGTAGAACCATTATACATTGCAGGAATAAGTTGTCTCCAGCAAGACCATCTTGTTATGATTCCTGCTTTAACTCTGTCTTCTTGTACTTTTGCCATAGTTTTTTCAAATTCTCTATAAGCAGTATTGTTTTTAGGTTCCACCTTCATGGATTCAAAAACAATTAATTGATTAGGTTGAAAATCACCCACAATCGCTTCGCTTACATTTACTACTTGACGGATGATTTTTTGTATTTTACTGGTTCTTTCAAAAATATCAGAATAAGATGGGTTCGCTTTCATAAAGTTTTCGGTAAAATTAGCTGGACCGTTATTCATTTTATCTAAATCAGTACCATAGTTAACAGATATATAATCAAAATCTACATCTTTAGTTTTATAACCACCATAGACGCTAAAAATAGCCCAATTGGTAATGATACCGGCATCTTTTCGTGCTTGATGAACCAGTCTCCATTCTTTTTCGTTTGCCATAGCTTCTTGCATTGTATGGCCTGGCTCTAACTTATGAAAGCCAATGATGGCATAAGTTTTTTGTGCAAAATTGTAAGTGACAATAAATAATGTCATTAAAATTAGAAGAGATAATTTTTTCATATGTATTATTTTTTTTAAATATAAGTATCTTTTGGAAACTATAGACTAAAATCTATTTATTATTTAAAAACATAATTTCCGCTGAATGTTTATAAATTTTAATGAAAAATAAGTGTTTAAACTTCAAATTTATTAATTTTGCATCATGTCGAAAGTTACCCAAAATAATATTGAATTCAGATCGCTTTGTCCTGTAGCCACGGGCCTAGATATCATAGGCGATAAATGGACCTTATTGATTTTGAGAGATATGCTTTGGGGCCATAAAACTATGTTTAATGAATTTAAGACTTCACCGGAGCTAATGCCGAGCAAAATGCTTTCTAATAGATTAAAAAAATTGGAGGAGCTGGGCTATATATCTAAAAACAAAGGCACCATTAATAAAAAAAATATTTATTATTTTTTAGAACCCAAAGGGATGGAAACCTTACCTATGATGGTGGAGATGGCAATGTTTACCACAAAACATTATTTTGATCATTTAGGCAACACTTATACAAAAGATGTTAAAACTAAAATGGCAAAAAATAAAGCTGCTTATATTACAGAAATGAATAAGAGCTACAAGACATTTGTAAAAACGCTTTCTATTTAATATTTAGTTGCTTGAGTTTTAATTTCTCTTTTTCATTTTCTTTATTTATTCCAACTTATTACTCCCCTCTCTTTTCAATTTTCTATAAAAGAATATCGCTAATTATCATTAGCTATTCATTTTTGCATTAGTTTCATAATTGGAATAAAATATAAATTATTTTTAATTATTATATCAACTCATCTCTAATACATATTATGAAACTTAGATATTTAACTTTATGGATTGTTGCACTTTTATTATCCTTTTATAGCAATGGTCAAAATGGCTCTCGGAAAAATCAACCAAAAGTTTCATCCATTGATTTCAAGCATTGGAAAGTGACTTTGCCTATTGGAGCTCCCACAGACGTAGGTTATCCCGAAATCATGAATTACGGGAATGATGAATCATTAAAAAAATATATGTACAACGATTCATCAGATGGTTCTGTTGTTTTTTATGCGTTTCCTGGTGCAACTACGTCTAACAGTTCTCATTCAAGATGTGAGCTAAGGGAACAAATGGAACCTGGTCAAAATACACCCAACTGGACTTTTGCTCAAGGTGGAAGAATGAAAGGAACGCTTGCAATGGGGGCTATTTCAAAAGATAGCAAGGGCAATTATCACAAAACTATTATTATGCAAATTCATGGTCGCTTAACAGAAGCGCAAAGAATTTTAATTGGACAAAAAGATAATAATGCACCACCTGTTTTGAAAATTAGTTGGGAGGATGGAAAGGTTTTTGTGCGTACTAAAGTATTGAAGGATACCAATACATCAGATAAAGCAATATTAACGGTAGATGCTTGGAGAGATGAAGCCCCTTATGTTTTTAAACAGGCTGTGGGATTTGATAAATTTACCTTGGAAGTAAAAGTATCTGATGGTCGCTTAGAAGTTATCTTAAATAACAATGAATCAGTGGTGTTTAGCGGATTTCACAAACAAAAGTGGGGTGTTTTTGAAAATTATTTCAAAGCAGGTAATTATCTACAAACTACAGACGCAGAAGCGTTTGCTAAAGTAAAATATTACGCATTAGAGGTTTTGCACTAATTAATATTACATTCATTTTATAAAATATTTGCTCTTTAATTTTTTTAGTAAACTTTTGATACTTAAATTGAATTCATAAAAAAAATACATGAAAAAAACCTTTATTATTTTGCTAAGTGGTTTAATCTACCTAACCGCTTGTAATAATCAAACAGCAACAGTCGATAACACTAAAACCAATGGTAATAGCGATTCTTTAGCAGCCATTGCAGCTTTAGAACAAGCAGATATAGCTTGGGACAGTCTTGCTGCTTTAAATTCAGCGGACGGGTGGTTAAGTTTTTATACGGACGATGCTATTATGATGCCTCCTGCTGAAAAAACTTGTTTAGATAAAGCTTCAAGAGAAGTTTCCATTAAAAACATGTTTGCAATGCCAGGTGCTAAAATGAGATTTCAAGCTACAAAAGTGGAAGTTTCTAAATCAGCAGATCTTGGTTATAGCACAGGAGTATACCAGTTTAGTTATAAAGATGCAGCTGGAAAAGATGCAAACGAAACCGGAAAATTTTGTGAAACATGGAAAAAGCAATCTGATGGTACATGGAAATGTATTGTTGACATATGGAATGCTGATCCTGCAAAATAAAAACTACATTTAATAAGATAGCTTTAAATGTTATGGTATTAAAATACAAAAGCGGCCCCGTCTCGAATTTAGAGACGGGGCCGCTTTATTGTATATCCTTTAATAAATTTCTTCTTTAAAAAA
>CANBSH010000018.1 GCA_947372105.1 Chitinophagaceae bacterium | reverse complement strand
CCACAATTTATTGGGGCTTCTGATTTATTAAGACATTCAGTAGATCATACGAAAGGTTTGTTGCAATCTGAACTTCAAATTTTATTAAAAGAATTAGAAGATAAATGGCATTTCACAAGCTTAGAAAAAATATTCTTTGAAGAAAAAATTTATAAAGAATTAGAGAAAAAGCATGCGACTTGGGAAAAAGTAATTGATGCTATTGATGATGCATTTGTCACTTTTAAAAAGAAGTTTAAAAAACCTATTGAAAGAACTGATTTACAAAAATTAACCGATAAGCCAGTTCGTCGTATTTACAAATTAGATATAGATGAATTAAATGCTCAAATTAAATCTATCGAAGATGATATTAAGCAGGTAAAACATGATTTAGCTAATTTGACAGACTATGCAGTGAATTATTATGAAACTCTTTTGAAAAAGTATGGTAAGGGCAAAGAGCGTAAAACCGAGATTAAAGAGTTTGACACCATCCAAGTGAAGCAAGTAGCCATTGCAAATACTAAATTGTATGTCAATTATGCAGAAGGATTTATTGGCACTAGTTTGAAAAAAGATGAATTTTTATGTGATTGTACCGATTATGATGATATCATAGCTTTCACGAAATCGGGAATCATGAAAGTGATTAAAGTTTCTGATAAGACATTTATTGGAAAGGATATCATTCATGCAGCGGTGTTTCAAAAAAATGATGAGCGAACTACCTACAATATGATTTATGTAGATGGTACTTCTAGTATTAGCTATGCAAAACGTTTCAATGTTACTGGGGTGACTAGAGACAAAGAGTATCCTTTGGCGAAATCGGTTGAAAAATCTAAAGTGCATTATTTTACGGTCAATCCCAATGGAGAAGCAGAGTCGGTTAAAATTATATTAAGTCCTAATTGTTCGGCACGTATTAAAGAACTTGAATTTTATTTTGAAGAATTGGAAGTTAAAGGAAGAAGTAGTGTAGGAAATCAAGTCACTAAGTATCCTATTAAAACGGTGAAGTTAAAAGAAGCAGGGAAGAGTACTTTATTAGGACGCAAGCTTTGGTTTGATGATAAGTTTGGAAGATTTAATACCGAAGAAAAAGGAATTTATTTAGGCACATTTGAAGACGAAAAAGTATTGGTGATTACCAATGATGGCAATTATGAAGTAACCGATACCGAACCTACACAAAGATTTGATCCCGAGAAGGTTATTTTTATTGAAAAATTCAATCCAGATAAGATTATCACGGCGGTCTATTTAGATAAAGAAAAGTTACAATACAATATCAAGCGTTTCAAAATTGAGACTTCTACTTTACGTACGCCATTTTTATTCATTAAAGAAGGGGAGGGTAATTATTTAGAAACCATTTCTACAGCTGAAGAGCCTATCTTAGTGGTTCAAACTGGAAGAGGCGCTCAGGTAAGAAAGGCTAAATTCAAAGTGAGTAAGATGGTCGATATTATGGGATGGAAAGCCATAGGCACTAAATTGGTTGATTTTAGTAAATCTGTGGAGATGGAATGGGAAAAGAAAGTGAGTACAAAACCAGAGGATCAACAACCAGAATTATTTTAAATTAAGAGCATATGTCAACGGTTAATGTGGGTCAATTTAATTTATTAAGAGTAGACAGAAAAGTTGACTTTGGCTTTTATATGGACGATGGCGAAGAAGGTATATTATTACCTAAGCGTTTTGTGCCTGCTGGATTGCAAGTGGGAGATACTATTAGTGTATTTGTATATCATGATTCTGATAATCGATTAGTAGCTACCACACAGGAACCTTTTGCTGTGGTGGGTGAAATAGCTGCATTAAAAGTAGTTGACGTAACACGCCAAGGCGCTTTTATGGATTGGGGCTTAATGAAAGATTTATTTGTGCCCGTTTCTCAGCAATTATCTAGTATGCGTTTGGGTGGTAAATATTTAGTTAAACTTTATATTGACAAACAAACTGGAAGAGTAGCTGCCACTGAAAAAATTGACAATCAACTTAGCAATGAGGTACTAACCATTAAAGAAGGTGAAAAAGTAAAAGTACAAGTGTATCGTGAATCAGAAATTGGATATGTTGTTATTGTGAATCAATTGCATCAAGGTTTAGTCTATAAAAATGAAGTGTTCACGCATTTGCATATTGGGCAATTTTTAGAGGAAGCATATGTAAAAAAAATTAGAGAAGATAATAAGTTAGATATTGGCATTGGAAAACAAGGGGTAGAAAAAATGGATGATGATAAATCTACTATTATAAAACTGCTTAAAAGTCATGCCAATTTTTTACCTTATCATGATAAATCTAATCCTGATGAAATTTACGCATTCTTTGGAATGAGTAAAAAAGCGTTTAAAATGAATGTGGGCATGTTGTTTAAAGCTAAAAAAATCACTATAGAAGAAACCGGAATTCGATTGGTTCCGGAGGAAGTAGCTTCTTAATCTGTAAATTATTGGTTATGTCAAATGAAGTATACATCGTTTCTGCCGTTAGAACTCCTATTGGATCTTTTGGTGGTTGTTTGAGTTCATTTTCGGCAACAGATTTAGGTTCTATAGCTATTAAAGCAGCATTAGATAAAGCAAAAATTTCAGCAGACTTAGTGGATGAAGTGATGATGGGATCCGTTATTCAAGCGGGTTTAGGCCAAGCTCCTGCTCGTCAAGCCGCTATGGGCGCAGGTTTGCCTTCTAAAGTAATTTGTACGACCATTAACAAGGTATGTGCCAGTGGTATGAAGTCAGTGGCATTGGCTGCACAAAATATTATGTTAGGCACGGCTGACGTAATTATTGCTGGAGGAATGGAAAGTATGAGCAATGTCCCATTTTATAATATGCATCAAAGATGGGGTCAAAAATATGGTGATATTCAGTTGTTAGATGGACTCGCAAAAGATGGTTTGATGGATGTGTATGATCAAGTGGCCATGGGTAACTTTGCAGATGTATGTGCTGAAAAATATAATATCAGTAGAGAAGATCAAGATGCTTTTGCTAGGGGTAGTTATCAAAAATCTCAAACCGCCACAGAGCAAGGTAAATTTCAAGAAGAAATTATTCCAATTACGATTACACCTAAAAAAGGGAATCCAATTGTGATAGATAAAGATGAAGAACCCTTTAAAGTCAACTTTGATAAAATAGCACAATTATCTCCCGCATTTAGTAAAACAGGCACCGTAACCGCTGCTAACGCTAGTACGATGAATGATGGTGCTGCTGCTTTAGTACTTATGAGTAAAGTGAAGGCTGACTCCTTAGGAATTAAGCCTATCGCCATTATTAGTGGATTTGCAGATGCCGAACAAGATCCTAAATGGTTCACCACAACACCATCCTTAGCTTTACCTAAAGCTTTACTTCAAGCTGGAATTGCTTTGGATGAAGTGGATTACTTTGAATTCAATGAAGCTTTTTCGGTAGTGGGAATTGCCAATACACAATTATTAAATTTAGATGCTAATAAAGTGAATATACATGGAGGAGCAGTTTCCTTAGGTCATCCTTTGGGATGCAGTGGAGCTCGTATATTAGTTACACTAATTCATATATTACAACAAAATAATGCGAAAATAGGAGCTGCTGCTATTTGCAATGGAGGAGGTGGAGCCAGTGCAATGGTTTTGAAAAATGCGACTATTCATTAACCACTAAATAATTCAAAATAATTAGTAATCAATGAATCTAAATACTATTGGTTTGCTTGTTCTATAATTTCTTCCATTTGAATACCCCCGTGACTTTCATCATAAGTACATTCTCCGTTTTTAATAAGTAATGCTTGAGGAGATTCATGAAATACATGAAATTTTTCTGCAATTGCATTTGAAATACTTCTATAGTTCAATAAATCAAGTAAATGAAAATCGATGGAGTCTGGAACCTCAGATCTTTCCATTCTAGCCAATGCCATTTTACTGATACTACAAGTGGTGCTATGTTTGAAAATCAATTGGGGCTTAAGTTTCGAAGCTTCTTGTATATTATCTAATTGTTCCAAATGAGTCAATGATATCCAATTCATAGTATTAAATTAATACTACAAAAATAATCAATTTATTTGATGAATAATTAACAGATTCCGAATCATAAGACCTTTAGATTGATTATCTTCGTAATAATAACACACTATATGAATTTACAATTATCAAGACCCCTTGTTTTTCTCGATTTAGAAACTACTGGAATCAATGTCAGTCATGATAAAATTGTAGAAATCGCTTTGGTTAAAATTTTAGAAGATGGGACTAAACAAGTTAAAAGAAGGTTAGTCAACCCTGAAATCTCCATACCCAAAGAGGCTTCTGATATTCATGGCATTTCTAACGAAATGGTAAAGGATGCACCTACATTCAAGCAAATAGCGAATGAGGTAAAGCAATTTATTGATGGAGCCGATTTAGCAGGTTATAATAGCAATCGATTTGATATTCCCATGTTGAACGAGGAATTTTTAAGAGCAGGTATTGCAGCAGAGATAGAATCCAAAAAGTTGTTAGATGTTCAAAAAGTGTATCATAAAATGGAGCAACGAACACTTTCGGCTGCCTATCTATTTTATTGCAATAAGAATTTAGAGGACGCCCATACCGCAGAAGCGGATGCTACTGCTACATGGGAAGTGCTTGAAGCGCAAGTGGTTAAATATCCAAATATTGGTAATACGGTGGAATCTATTGTTAAATTCACAGGGGAGGATCAAATTGTGGATTTCGCAGGTAGGTTTATTATGGAAAATGGGGTGGAAACCTTTAATTTCGGCAAGCATAAGGGAAAACCAGTGGTGCAAGTACTTAAGGAAGAGCCACAATATTATGATTGGATGATGAAAGGTGATTTTCCATTGCATACAAAACAAAAATTGACCGAAATCTTAAATAAGAGTATTCTGAAGAAATAATAATTCCATTTTAAATAAACCCCCTGATTGAAAAATTTAGTTATCATACCGACCTATAATGAAAAGGAAAATATAGCTTCTATCATTGAAACAGTGATGAGTTTACCTTCAGCTTTTCATGTATTAGTAGTGGATGATGGTTCTCCGGATGGTACCGCCCAAATTGTTGAAGGTTTAATGACAAAACATCCAAATAGAATTCATATTGAGAAAAGAGCTGGAAAATTAGGATTAGGGACTGCTTATATTCATGGATTTAAATGGGCTACTAAGAATGAATATGATTATATCATAGAAATGGATGCCGATTTTTCTCATAATCCCAATGATTTAGAAAGATTATTAGCAGCTTGTGAAAATGGGGCAGATGTTTCAGTAGGGAGTAGATATGTGCCAGGAGGTAAAACAGAAAACTGGCCTTTAGATCGTAAAATATATTCTTTAGGAGGTTCTGCTTATACGAGACTTATAACAGGTATGCCTGTGAAAGATCCTACAGCAGGTTTTGTTTGTTATAAACGTAAAGTGCTTGATGAAATCAATTTCGATACTATCAAGTTTATTGGATATGCCTTCCAAATTGAAATGAAATTTGCAGCTTGGAAATTAGGTTTCAAAATAAAAGAAGTGCCTATTACATTTGTAGATCGTAAAATAGGGGTGAGTAAAATGTCCAAAGGGATCATTAAAGAGGCTATTTTAGGGGTTATTAATATGCAATGGCAATCAAGTACTGGACGTTTTGTTAAATTAATCAAACGAATGCGTGTCAACTTTTAAAAGAGCCCTTTTACAATTACATCTTTTTGTTTTCTTAGCAGGTTTAACTGGACCTATTGGTTACATGATTGAATTAAATGGACTCGTGTTGGTTTTTTATAGAATGTCTATCACTGTTTTAGCTCTATTGGTTATTGGTTTATTTGCAAAGCCCTCTCAAAAAGTTTTCTCCTCCACAAAAATTACTTTACTTGGCATTGGTTCCATCATAGCACTTCATTGGGTCTGTTTTTATGCTAGTATTAAATTAGCCAATGTATCTATAGCACTAGTGTGTTTTTCTTGTACTAGCTTATTTACCTCTTTATTGGAACCTATTATTTCATCTAAAAAAATGGAATGGAAAAATTTGTTACTGGGGGCATTAAGTTTATTAGGAATATTATTAATATTCCATTTTGATATCCAATTTAGGACAGGCATTCTGGTAGGATTACTATCTGCATTTTTAGCTGCTATCTTTTCAATTATCAATAAAAATGTCACTCAAAATATTGATACTTACACGATCCAGTTTTATGAAATGTTAGGAGGTGTAATTATTTTATCCACGATTATTTTAACCTACAATTTATATAGTCATAATTCCTTTATATGGCCTCAAAAAATGGATTGGTTTTGGTTAACTATTTTGGCCCTAGTGTGTACTGTAGGATCTAATCATTTAATGCTTTCAGCTTTAAAACATATTAGTGCCTTTACTTTGAATGTTACATTAAATATGGAGCCAGTCTATGGTATATTGCTGGCATTTGTATTTTTTAAAGAACAAAAACAATTAGGTATTTCCTTTTTTATAGGATTTTCATTAATTGCATTATCTGTTCTTATTCAAATGTATCGTATCACAAAACAACAAAGAATAACTACCACATAGTTTCTTAGCCAAGTTCGCATTTACCTATACACATTAGAATTCCCAAATAAATCCAATTGTAGGCGTCACGAAAACGGAATTGTTGTCAAATAATTCTGGAATAGCGTTGGATCCATTTTTCTGAAAAGGTTTGCCATCGGTCGTTTTGAAGACTCCATTTGCATCTGCACTAAATACATAAAAAGGAGGTGCCACCGATTTAGCTCCATACCAGTTGGTGATGTCTATGTAAAAATCTAATGTAGTTTTTTTATAATTATATTTTTTATCTAATCTTAAATCACTTGAATGATAGGCTTTATTACGCTCCGAATTTAAACGTGTATAATCTAATACTCCAGATCCCAGCGTTCCAAAATTAATTTTACTTAAAGTCATATCATAGGGTGTATAGGGAGTACCACCTTGGTATCTAAACTTAATACCTAATTCCCAGTTTCTATTAAATTTATACCCTCCAGTCATACTCAATAAGTGAATATTTTCCCATGCACTTGCAATATAGTTTCCACTACTATTGGTGTAAGAACTTCTAAAAAAACTATAACTCATGACACCAAAAAAACGATCTGTTAATTTTTGTTGTGCAAACAATTCAAATCCATAGCTTTTCCCTAATCCATTAGTGCTAATATCTTCGTTTCCTAAAATAGAAAAATCAGCCCCTAAGTTAGATAAGCTAATTCCTTTATTCACGCTCATTGGTACATTCTTGTATTTTTTGTAAAATACTTCAGCCGTAAAACGAGTAGCATCCGAAGGGATATATTCCAAGCCAGTTACATAATGTGTGCTTTGGATATAATCCGCATCTTGGTTCACATAATTGCCTGTAGCATTTTTAAATCCTAATGCTGTATTGGGAGCTACTTTAAAATAGTTGCCAATAGAAGCATTCCAAGTAAGTTCATTAGATAAGACCCAACTAAGTCCTAAACGGGGGGAAAATTGCTTAAAAATGTCGCTACCATGCGTTGTAAATGAATTTCCATCTACTCTAGCACCTGCACTAATACCTAATCTATTATTAAATGCTTTTTTACCAATTTGTATAAAGCTTCCATATTTATTATAATTAAAATTGGAGGCATAAGAAACATAATTAGACACTGGAATATTGTTCGTTAGAATGTATTTTACCAATTGATTGGTGCTATTATCATATCCTACATTTTGAAAATTCACGCCTGCAGTCCATTTAAAACCTAAAACGCTTTTGGTGATATCCCATCTTAATTTATTTTCTAATTCATTAGAACTATAATCAAAAGTCTTTTCTCCTTTAATGGGGTTTAAATTATCCTCGTATTTTTCGTTGATATTATTTAAATGGTTTCTGCTAATTGCTAAATTCCAATAACCTTTATTGATTAATTTTTTCAATGAGGCGCCCACTGTATAACTCCATTGATTAATAGAAGGACTAAAATTTAATGCATATATTTTTTGAGGAGTAGCATTTTTTGGGGCCGCAAAAGAAAATTCATCAATCGCACCCACACCAATGAAACTTAGTGTGGTTTTAGGATCTATGATATGCGTTATTTTATATTGAAAATCCCAAAAGTTAGGTCGAATAGGTAAATCAATTGCTTTAAATAGAAATTGCAAATAACTACGTCGTGCAGAAGCTAAAAAAGTAGTTTTACCATTTTTAGATAAAGGACCTTCAAATGTCGCAGCAAATTCGGTAGCACTCAATCTTAAATTCCCTTGTAATTTTTCAGCATTGCCTCTTTTTTGTTTGAATTCAAATACACTGGATAAGGCATTATCAAATTTGGCATCAAATGCCGAAGAGGAAAGCTTCACTTCATCAATAAAAGATACATTTAATATTCCTTGAGGGCCACCTGCACTTCCTTGTGTGCTAAAATGATTAATAACAGGAATTTCAATCCCATCAATATAAAATACATTTTCATTAGGAGCACCGCCACGGACAATAATATCATTTCTAAATCCTGCACCAGTACTTGCCGAACCAGTAACACCTGGTAAAGCTTGGACTACTTTTGAAATGTCAAAATTGCCACCTGGGTTAGATTTAATTTCTTCTGCTGTTAAGCGTTGAACACTCAATGGGGTTTCCAAAGTAGCGGTTCTAACCGTTTTTTTATTGGTTCCTACCACTACTTCTTTTAATACATTATCACTGGGTATTAATTCAATGGTGTTATTGGTTTGATTTCCACTAGTGACTATGACATTAAATAAGGTAACTGACAAGCTCCCTATAGATTTCACATTTACTTGATATTGACCAGTTGGAATGCTTTTAAAGCTATAATACCCCATACTATCTGAAACCGTCGCATACTTTGTATTTACTAACTGCACAGAAGCCCCTTGAATGGGTTTTTGGGTATTTTTATCCAGGATCCATCCAGATAAATTTCCTTTAGATTGCCCTAAAGACCATTGACTTATCAACAAAGTCAGAAAAAATAGGATTCGATACTTCATAATATGATATTATTCTGCAATGTATAACAATATTTTTTTCAAAATGTTGATGTAACTTAGGAATTCAAATGAATTCTTATGAAAAAATGGCTTTTGTTAACTGCGTTAGTACTTTCTATAAGTGGTCAAGCTCAAAAAAAGGAATTAGACCATTCTGTATATGATGGATGGCAAACTATCAGAGAAACTTTATTTCAACCACAAGGTAGTTTTATAGCTTATACCATTAACCCTCAAGAGGGAGATGGTCAATTAGTTGTAAGGCAAATTAATAGTGGGAAACAATGGATCATTGACAGAGGATCGCAACCTGTATTTACCGAAAATGGTCAATATTTAATTGCAAAGATAAAACCACGTTTTGCAGATACACGTCAAGCAAAAATTGATAAAAAGAAGCCTGATGAAATGCCCAAAGATAGTTTAGTCATTATTGCATTGTCTAATGCTATTATTCAAAAAATTCCCGCAGTAAAAACTTTTCAAGTTCCAGAAAAAGGGAGTCAATACATAGCATATACAAAAGATAAAAAAGGAGACGTTTCTAAAGAAGGAACTGATTTATTGGTTCGCAATTTAGAAAGTGGTAAAGAAAAAATGTTTTCAAATATTGGTTCTTTTAGTATTCACCCTAAAGGTTCTTATGTTACTATGGCGCAATTAAAAACAAAAACTAGTACTGCTCAAATTCTATGGTATCCAACATCAGATACGATTGCTAAAACGATCAATCAAAAATTTTATTCCATGACCGGGTTTAGTTGGGATGAGGAAGGAAATCAATTAGCATATTTTATTGAAAAAGATAGTTCCGATAAAGCATTACAAAAAAATTACTCTTTGGCTTATTATACACCCAGCATGGATTCGGCTCATTGGGTCGTAGATAGAACAAACCCAGTGATACCTGCAAAATATACCATTGGGGGTGATCGTAAAATTACATTTAGTAAATCAGGAAAAGTAATTCAATTAGGTATTCAACCCATCATCCCTATTAAGGATACTAGTTTGCCTGAATTTGAAAGAGTAAGTGTTGATGTTTGGCATTATGATGAACCGTCTTTACAATCTATGCAACAAAAAAACGTAGACAATACTTTAAAAAGCACTGAAGCTATTTTATATCGTCCTGAAAACAAAAGTGTAACTTATTTGGGTAAAATAAAAGATAGAGATATAATAACTACTCAAGAAGGGGATGGCTTGATGGCCTATGCATTAATAGATTCTAGTGATCAAGTTGCTTATCAATGGCAAGGCTATTCTTTAAAAGATATTTATGGAATCAATACGGTAACAGCTCAGAAGTCATTGATTCAAAAGTCATTTAAAGGAAATTTGGTGACTGCCTCACCGAATGGACAATATTTAGTATACTATGATGAAATTCAGAAAAAGTATCATTCCTATTCAACAATAGATCAAAAAAAGATCTTTCTAGGAAAGGATATACATACCATTTTGTATGACGAAGAAAATGATATGCCAGATGATCCAAATGCTTATGGCTTTGTGAAGTGGATGGATAATAATGAACAATTCATAATTTATGACAAATATGATTTATGGTTGGTTGATGCGAAAGGGGTAAAGCCTTCCGTTGCTTTAACGAATGGCCGCAAAGATAAAATTGTTTATCGCTTCACAGAAACCGATCCAGATAGAACCGCATTTAAAAATAACGCTATATTATTATTAAAAGGATTTTACGAAACAGATAAATCTGAATCCATAGCTCGCTTTGAATTGGAGTCAAAAAAATTATTTGTAATTCAACACTTAGTTATGCATTTGACCACTGTGGTTGCTGCCAAAAAATCTGATGATATTGCTTTACTTCAGGAAGATGAAATTCAATCTCCTAATGTGTATTTATATCAATTTGAAAATAAACTTCAATCACCTAAACCCATTTCAGCTATCAATCCACAACAGAGCCAATACAATTGGATGACTAGCCAATTAGTGAAATGGAAAGCCTATACTGGAAAAACTGCCGAAGGCGTTTTGTATTTACCTGAGAATTTTAATGCTAAAGAAAAGTACCCTATGATTGTCTACTTTTATGAACGCAACAATCAAACATTACACAATTATTTAGCACCTGCGCCCACACCATCACGTTTAAATATTCCATTTTTTGTAAGTAGGGGTTATGTTGTATTTGTGCCAGATATCTGGTATCAAAAAGGATATCCTGGACAGGGTGCTTATGATTATATATTGAGTGGTACTAGGGCCATGGTTCAAAAAGGGTTTATAGATAGCACTAAAATTGGTTTACAAGGACAAAGTTGGGGAGGCTATCAAATTGCTTATTTAATCACTAAAACAAATTTATATGCAGCAGCTTGGGCTGGTGCGCCGGTGGTAAATATGACAAGTGCTTATGGTGGTATTAGATGGGGAACTGGAATGAATAGACAGTTTCAATATGAAAAAACACAAAGTAGAATTGGAGCAAGCTTATGGGAGCGCCCCGATTTGTATATCAAAAATTCAGCTTTATTTTCATTACCTAAAGTAACAACACCTTTGGTGATTATGAGTAATGATGCAGATGATGCTGTGCCTTGGTATCAGGGAATTGAAATGTTCACAGCCATGCGTCGATTACATAAAAAAGTTTGGTTGCTTGTATATAATAATGAAGCACATAATTTAGTAGAACGTCGTAATCGCAAAGACATTCAAATTAGAGAACAACAATTCTTTGATAGTTATTTAAAAGGAGCCCCACAACCTACTTGGTTGAAAACAGGGGTACCTGCTTATATGAAAGGAAGAACAATGGGATTGGAATATTAATTATAGATATTGAAACCATTGACGGTTGGGATCCCATGCTTCAAAAGCTTTGGCAACAGCGCTTAAGAAAGTAGAACCCATTGCGCCATCCACAATTCTGTGATCATAACTCATAGATAGATACATCATATGTCTAACTAATATGGCATCACCAGAGGGTGTTTCAATGACAACTGGACGTTTTTTGATAGCACCTAAAGCTAAAATCGCAACTTGTGGTTGATTGATAACTGGAGTGCCCATGATACTTCCAAAAGTACCCACATTAGTGACGGTGAAAGTGCCTCCTTGTGTATCTGTTGCTTTTAATTGATTATTTCTTGCAGCATTGGCTAAAGCATTTACAGCTTTACTTAACCCCACAATACTTAATTGATTAGCTCCTTTAATAACTGG
Source organism: Chitinophagaceae bacterium (assembly GCA_947372105.1). Classification (GTDB taxonomy): domain Bacteria; phylum Bacteroidota; class Bacteroidia; order Chitinophagales; family Chitinophagaceae; genus Sediminibacterium. The sequence goes on along the minus strand of CANBSH010000018.1, from coordinate 30,939 downwards.
AACTATTAAATTTCCAGAAGGTAGGGCAGTAGCCATACCAATATTAATATCTTTTTTGAAAATAATTTGATCTCCTTGTAAACTACAATTGATAGTCGGGAATTTTTCCAATACTTGAGCAATACATTCTAGGAACATGGGGGTGAAAGTTAATTTCACGCCTTCTCTTTTTTCAAATAATTGTTTCACTTTTTCTCTCCAAACCACCATGTTTGTGACATCTGCTTCTACAAAAGAAGTTACATGTGCGCTTGTTTGAATGCTGTCCATCATGTGCTTTGCAATCAATTTGCGCATTCTATCCATTTCAACAATTTCAGTAGCCTCCGTCAATACTACATCTTCGGGGTTGGCAAATTTACCATTGGAACTAGAAGACGTAAATTGAGATTCAACGTTGCTCAATACCGAATTATTCTCATTTGAATTTTCTAATGTATGAGTTGGACTCAATAATTCTTTTGTAACTGATTCTATTTGAATATTTTGGGTACCCTCATTTGAACTTTTTCTATTAGCTAAATAGGCTAAAATATCTTTTTTAGACACTCTACCTTGACTTCCTGTACCGGCAATTTGCTGTAACTCTTGCATTGAAATTCCTTCGTTCTGTGCAATGTTCATTACCAAAGGAGAAAAGAATTTAGCTTCACTGGAAGTTGTTGGGCTAGAAACAGTTTCGCTAGGAGTGTATGGAACTTCTATAGATATTTGTGCATCTTGACTATTCAAACTTTTGGAGGGTAGGGATTCTGAAGAATTTTGCACTGGTTCTTCTTTCGTTACTTCTTTAACTTCTATTTTAGAATCTGAAATAGCTGATCCTGAGGTTTGAATTTTGGCAATTACAGTGCCTATAGGAACTACGGCATTGATCTCAAATAAAATTTCGACAATAGTACCCTCTGCTGTGGATGGAATTTCACTGTCCACCTTATCCGTCGCTATGTCCAATAATGTTTCGTCTAATTGGATCGTATCACCCACTTTTTTGTGCCATTTTAAAATGGTCGCTTCCATGATACTTTCTCCCAATTTTGGCAAAACCAACTCAACAATCGGCATATGGGTAATTTTAAACAAAAATAAGACTAAATCTTATTGATAATTAACAACCTAAGTAAATTTATCGCTTGAGTAGCAGTTATTTCTATATTCCTTTGGCGGTTGAATCTTAAGTAAAATACCTTTGAAACCACTTTTTCCTTGTTTGCAACGCCCACCCAAACCATTCCTAGTGGTTTTTCATCGGTATTCCCAGTGGGCCCCATGATTCCACTTACCGAAATAGCGTAGTCGGTATTCATTTTTTCACGTACTGCAATTGCCATTTGTTCTACCGCCTCCTTGCTCACAGCGCCTACCGTTTGTAAGATATTTGTAGGAACGTCTAAAAATTCAGTTTTAATACGATTATCGTAACTAATAATTCCACCTGTATAAAAGGTAGAAGATCCTGCATGCTTAGATAATAAATGTCCAATATATCCTCCAGTGCAACTTTCGGCAGTGGCAACAGTTTGATGATTTGCTTTTAGTAATTTACCCACCACCACTTCCATGGTATCATCTTCGTCAGTGACTAAATAATCAGCAACTTTGATTTTTAATAATTCAAATTGTTCGTCTAAAATTTTATCCAAAGCAACTCCATCACTTCCTGTTCCAGTTAATCTTAAACGCACCATTCCATAATTAGGTAAGTAGGCTAGTTTAATAAAAGATGGTATTGCATTTTCAAAATCTAAAATTAATTCTGCTAAAAATGATTCTCCAATACCTGCAGTCAGTAAGGTTCTATGTTTCACAAAATGACTTACAAAAGAGGTTTTCAATAAAGGGATGACTTTATTTTCAGTCAACCATTTCATTTCATGAGGTACACCTGGTAAAGAAAAAATAAAACATCCGTCTTTTTTAAATAACATACCTGGAGCTGTTCCTGTTTCATTGAATAAAACTTCACAAGTATCTGGCACTTCTGCTTGTTTACGATTGCGATCAATCATAGGGCGTTTGTGCACCTTCTCAAAAATGTATTCAATATGTTTTAGTGTGGGTTCATGTATCACCATTTTTCCATTAAAAAAAGCATTTAATAATGGTTTTGTAATATCATCGGCAGTAGGGCCTAAGCCTCCCGTTAAAATAACAATTTGGTTTTCGCTAATGGCTTTGTTTAATGCATTTTCAATAGCCTCTTTGTCATCCCCCACGGCGACTCTACTTTTAACTACAATTCCTATATGATTTAAGGATTGCGCTATAAATGCACTATTGGTATCAATCACTTGACCTATTAAAAGTTCGTCTCCAATAGTGATAATAGAAGCATTTATTTGAGCCATATGGAACAGTTAGTTTGAATGATAATTGTAGGTTGCAAAGTAAATCAAAAAAGAGCGGTTTATCTAAAATAGGAACTTAGTTTTTCCAGCATCAAAGTGGGCATACTAGCCCTTTTGCCTAAATTCCCATCCATAAAATACAGCTTCACCATTCCAATAGTTAATAGTTTTCCTTGTTCATTGTGAATTTCTTGATCAAAGATGATTCTATGGTCGGTGGGTAACTGCTTAATTTGAGTGGTTATCGTCAATAAATCATCATATTTAGCCGATCTCAGGTATTTTATATTTAGTTCCACTACGGGTAACATAATACCCATTTCTTCTAATTCTTTATAGCTAATGCCTAAAGATCTTAGGGATTCCACTCTACCTACTTCAAAATATTGGGCATAGTTACCATAATACACCACATTCATAGGATCTGCTTCGGCATACCTAACTCTTACTTGGGTTTTAAATTCGTACATATTTTATGAATTGTTGACAAATTTACGAATGAAATCTGTTTTTCCACAATAACCTTATTTAACACATCGTTTTATAGGGGTAGCTTAATTTTACTAGGCTACTCCTAATTAGAGAGTCATGTGTACTATGAAAACATTAATTATTTTAGTTGGTTCCGTTTTTGTACTGAATTATCATTCATTAGCTCAATCTTCACCCAGCTCTGATATTGCCCAACAATATTTTAATAATGGATTACGATCCCTTACTTTGGGCGATTCTCTAAAAGCATATCAAGAACTAGAGCAGGCGTATTCCAATTCCTATAAGGATGATAAAATTTCTTATTATTATTTGATGCTTTCCCTGCATTTGGATAAAGAATTTAGTGAAGCTAAGGCACTAGAATGGATTGCACAAACCAATCATGTTATCTATCAAAATAGGTTGAAATATTTTTTGGGTGGATATTATTATAAAAAACAGGAAGTAGATAAGGCTTTAGATATTTATGCGCAAGTTCCTATTGAGGATTTAAATAATAATGAAATCCTCACTATGAAATACCATCAAGGGTATTTAAATTTCAAATCCGGTAAATGGGAATTAGCCTCAGTGTTATTTAATAGTTTAAGACAAATTAAAGAAAGTATTTATTATACAGATGCTAATTATTATGCGGGGTTTTTAGCATTGAAATCTAAAGATTATTCTACGGCGTTAACAAGTTTTGAAATTGCAGCAGAAAATCCTGATTACAAAACGGTGGTGCCTTTTTATATAGCGCAGCTTTTTTACTTCACAGGGGAGGTGAATAAATCAATTGAATATTCTACTAAGGCGCTACAAAATCAACCCCAGTATTATGATTTGCAGTTAAGACAACTATTAGGTCATTTATGGTTTGATAAAAATGAATATGAAAAAGCACTTCCTTTTTTAGAAACTTACGTAGCTAAACAGGAAAAAGTTCAATCTCAGGATTTATATCAATTGTCATTTTGTTATTTCCAAACCAAACAATGGGAGAAGGCCATTGCAGGATTTAAGCAATTAAATAGTGGAAGTGATTCCTTAGCTCAAAATAGCATGTATTTGTTAGCAACTTCATATTTGAAAGTAAATGATAAAGCAGGTGCTAAAAATGCATTTTTATTTTGCGCTACAAAAAGCCAAAATTTAGTACAAAAAGAAGTTTCCCTTTTTAATTATGGAAAACTGTCCGTTGAATTAAAAGAATATGCGCAAGCAGTGAATACCTTGGATCAATTTATGGAAGGGTATCCTAATTCTACTTATTTAAGAGAAGCTAAAGAATTATGGATTAAATCATTAGCATTAAGTAATAATTATGTTCAAGCTTTGGATGCATACGAATCCATTGAATCACCAAATGAAGAATTGCAAAAATTATATCCTAATATATTATATGGAAGATCGGTGGTGTATTTAAATGATGGTCAATGGGATAAAGCGTATCAATTATTAAATAAAATAACACAAGTACCTTATCACGAAGCTATTGCTAGTCAAACTTATTTTTGGCAAGGGGAAACAGCTTACAAATTAGGTAGGGTAGAAGATTGCATAAAATCATTCAATGCTTATTTGATAGCTCCAGTGAATGAAGGTGATATTTCAATACCACACGCTAAGTACACTTTAGGATTTGCGTATTTAAAAAACAATGCGTATCAAAATGCCTATAATCAATTTATTGGAGCAGCTAGTGTAAATGCGATTAATGCACATCAGCAATTTCAAAAAGATGCTTTTGTTCGTTCTGCAGATTGTTTGATGATGTTAAAACAATTAAAGCCCGCCATTCAAGCCTATCAAACCATCATTGACTTACATTGGAATTATGAAGACTATGCGACTTTACAAAAATCGATTTTAATAGGGGGGCTAGGAAAGACGAATGAAAAGGTGGAGATATTAAGACAATTCGAAAAAACCTATCCGCAATCGAATTATTTGAATGATGCCAGAATGGAATTGGCAGAAACTTATATTTTTAAAGAAGATTTTCAACAAGCTATTGCTCCTTTAAGTGCGATTTTATTAGATAAAAAAGCAACTTCATTGTATCCTATCTCTCTATATAAATTAGGGGTTACTTATTTTAACATGAATAAGAACGAAGCTGCTTTGGAAAACTTTCAAAGTTTAATAAAGTCATACCCTAATACTACTGAAACTGAAAATTCTTTAGAATTTGTTAGAAATATTTTCCTAGAAGAACAAAAGCCTGAAATGTATGTTTCATTTATGAATGACAATGGACATCCATTAGCCATTAATGAACAGGATTCATTGACTTATCGTTCCGCTATGATGCGTTATGACGAAAAAAACTATTCAGATGCAAAAATAGGGTTAATCAAATACCTCCAATTATTTCCAATAGGGAAAAAACAAATTGAAGCTAATTATTTATTGGCTGAAATGTATTACGCAAATCAAACCTATGATACAGCTGCGGTTTATTTTGCAAGAGTTGCAGATTTATCTCCTAATCAATTTGCAGAAAGATCCAATTTGTTAGCTGCAAGATTATATTATTTTAATATCAAAAATTTTGAATTAGCCGAAAAGTATTTCTTAAAATTAAAGGAGGTAGCTGTTCAAAAGGAAAATGTGTTAGAAGCTTTACGAGGTATTTTACGATGTCAATATAAAAGTAACAAATGGGTAGAAGCAGCGCCTATTGCACAACAAATTATAGACGACAAAAGTTTTGCTAATGATGATATTGTAATGGCCAATATGGTTTTGTATCATGATTTATTTATTAAAAATGATACTACCAATGCTATTGTTATATTAAATAAGATAATTGCTAATAATCCTTCGGTATATACTGCAGAAGCGCATTATCAATTAGCACATACTTATTTCTTACAGAAAAAACTGGCATTAGCCGAAAAGACAGCTTTTGAAATGGTCAAAAAACAAGCTTCCTATGAATATTGGGTAACCAGTGCCTATCTATTATTGGGAGATATTTATGTAGCTCAAAAGGACTGGTTTAATGCTTTGGCCACCTTTAAAAGTGTTGCAGATAACGCTACTATATTATCTCTTAAAGAGGAAGCTCAGGAAAAATACAATTTGTCTAAAGCTGCTGAAAAATTAACTAACAAAGTTGAAAACGAATAAAAACATGCGTACACATTTTCAATATATATTATTCATTATATTTTTTGCTGGCTTTGCTTTGCAAGCTCCTAATATTTTAGGACAAAAGAAGACCACTAAGAAATCGGGGCAAAGTACTACTAACAAAAAAATTAATTCTAAAACAAAGAGTAGAAGCAAGAAATCAATTCGTAATTCTGGGTCTGTTAAATCTAAAAAACAAAATACATCTAATAGAAAAAATAATATTGTAAAAGAAGAAAAAGTAGCATTGCAGGATTTAGTTAAAAAAGTTCCTATTAATATTCCTGTGTTACAAGATTCAACTCCTTCTAAAGTGGTTACCATTATGTCTGCTTTTAAACCACAACTAAAAAATGTGGTAAAAATTGATTTTACAAATGCTTCGCCCATATCTGACACACAATCAGTGAGTTATTCTTATCAAATTCCTAGTCAAAATTTATCATTTTCATACCGACCTATTGCCTTAAATCCATTAACTGCTGTAATCCCTGAAACACCTATTTTGGAAGGGAATACTCGGATTAAAGTAGGATTTGGGAACTATTTATATCAATTCTTAGAGGCTAGCTATAATACAGTTTCTAATAATAATATACATGATTTGAATGCTTATACTGAATATTCGGAAGGGGCACATCATTTGCAAAAGTTTAGAGATTCTAAATTGAACTATTTTGGGAACTATGCTTTAGCCAACCAACTTCATTTAACAACACACATCTACGCACAACAAACTCAGCTGTATAGATATGGTTTAGTGCCTGATACTATTGCATTACCAACAGATAATTATACTCAAAAAAGTACACATATTGGCTTGCAAATGGCGCTGTTAAATAATAATACTTTAGATAAAGGTATTTATTTCCAGCCTGTTTTAGAACTGGAGAATAGGAGTGATATCCATTCAATAAACAATACTTATTTTGCTATTTACAGTCCATTATCAAAGCAATTAAAATCAGGAATGTTATTAAATTTTGATTTGCATTATAGTTATAGCAGTTATAATAATATTACTAATATTAAAAATTCGTTATTAAGATGGGATCCTTACTTATCTTTTAATAAGTGGAATTTTAAAATGAAAGTAGGGTTGTCTCCTGTTGTTAAAACAGATGGGTTTAAATTATATCCAAATATTCAATTACAACATAAGCTTACAGATACCACTTGGGACATACAAGCAGGATGGATGACACTCACTAAAAACAGTAATTATTCACAGTTAATTACAGAAAATCCATGGATTATAAGTCCTGCTCAATTAGCTATTAGTACACAAGAAAAACAATATATAAAGTTGCTTGTCAATGCTTCTAAGAATTTACAATATGGATTTGGAATATCATTGAATAATTATGTCAATCTCGCTTTATTTAATAAGACTCCTTTAGCAATATTTGATTACATGATTCCTTTTAGTAAGAATTATTATAGTAATCGTGTCTATAGAGGTTTAGAGTATATGACCATTTGGGAACCCAATGCACATACTATTGAATTAGAAGCCAATTTACAGTATCAATGGAGCGATGTTTTTTCTATACACAACGAATTTAAATACACACAATACAATTATATTCAAAACAATGAAAAACCTTGGGGGTTAATACCAGTTCAATTCAACTCTGGCTTTTACTGGAAAATGAATGACAAACTATTAATGGATGGATCGGTACAAGTAATGTCTGGCATACAGAGTACTCTGGAAGGGTCTAATTTTTTAGCTATAAGCATACCTACTGCTGCTATTTTAAATGCGGGTATTTCTTATAAACTTTCCATCCCATGGAAATTATGGCTTAAAGCAAATAATATTTTAAACAATACATACCAACGTTGGGCGGAATATCCTTCTTTAGGAGTTCAAATTAATGCAGGTGTTGTATATTCGTTCCATAAATAATCATGATCCCAAGCTTAATTCCATATTTTATTCAATTTGGTCAACTCCAAATCCCAGGTTTAGGAAGGTTGCATTTTGTGCATAAAGAAGCGGTACTTCAGGATGGAATCTTATTAGCTCCTCATGAAAGTATTCAACTAGAAAATAATGAAGAGGCTCCAACCATTCATTTTTATCAATATTTAGCGCATAGTTTAGAACTCACCATGGATCAGGTGATTAAAGAATATCATCAATTTTGGAAAGATCAATTAAGCCAACAACAAGATATTTATTTTGGATCTTTCGGAAAATTTCATTGTCATAATAAATCCTATCAATGGCAAAGTCAATTTGAAACAAGTTCCTATTACAACAATATTGAAATAGGAAGTTTGCCTATAATACTTCCAGAAGAAACTATCGAAGTAGAGATTCCAAAAGATCGATGGTGGATAGGAGCTATTATTCTATTCATATTAGGGTTACTTGCGATTGCCTTTAAATCTTAAAAAATGTCATTAGCAAATACTTCATTTACAGCTTGTCCAGTATGTCAATCTAATGATGTATCTTCTTTATTACAAGTGAAAGACTATTCACTGACACAGGAACATTTCCAAATTATAGAGTGTGATAATTGTAGTATGCGATTTACTAATCCCATACCTTCTGTGGAAGAAATTGCACCTTATTATAATTTTCCGGATTATATATCACATACTGATTCTACAAAGGGTTGGATGCATCAATTGTATCATAAAGTGCGTAATCATACTTTAATTCAAAAGACGAATTGGATTCAATCCTTATTTACTGGGTATAAAGGTCAATTACTTGAAATAGGCGCCGGAACTGGAGCATTTGCAAATGCGATGCAAAATAAAGGGTGGAAAGTAACAGCATTAGAACCTGATGAGGCAAGTAGAAATCGAGCCTTACAAAATTATGGTTTACAATTACTACCCAGTGATGAACTGTTTAATTTACCTGAAAATACTTTTGATGTTATTACTTTATGGCATGTACTAGAACATGTACATTCTTTAAAACCCTATATTCAAAGTTTTCAAAAATTATTAAAACCCAATGGGAGACTTATTATAGCAGTTCCTAATTATAATAGTTATGATGCTACATTTTATAAACAGTTTTGGGCCGCTTATGATGTTCCAAGGCATTTATATCATTTTGCACCCCCTTCTATGCGTTATTTAATGAAAAAGCAGGGTTTAGAAGTAATAGATATCAAACCTATGTGGTTTGATAGTTTTTACGTTGGATTATTATCAGAGAAATATAAGAAATCGGGTAAGATAGGTATTGTAAGAGCCTTTTTGGTAGGACTTTGGTCTAATTTAAAGGCTTTTAAAAACATTGAAAAAGGAAGCTCTTTAGTATATACGATTCGTAAGAAAAGAGATTTTATTTGAGCTTTATTTCCATCATTAATGGCCAGCATTTCCCTGTGATAAAAAAGGATTGAGATTCCTTTTTATAAGCAATCCCATTTAATACATAACCTCCATTCACGGTTTTAGGATCATATTTTGCACTTGCTTTTGCTAGAATATCTGATAGGTCAAGATTCCCTGTAACTAACCCTGTTTGAGGATCTATTTGTATGATATTATCATGTAAATATAAATTCGCGTATATTTTTCCATTTACATATTCCAATTCATTGATATCACTTACGTATCCGTAATTATTATATACTCCTAAAGTTCTTTGGATTGAAAAAGTAGCAGGATCTACAAAATATAAATTGCTGCCTCCAGTAGATACTATTAAAGAACTGTCATTATGTGTTAATCCCCAACCTTCATATGGCCAGTTGAATTCATTAATTTTATTAAGTGTCTTTGCGTCATACACAAACACTTTTTTTGTTTTCCAAGTGAGTTGATATATTTTATGATCAAACTGGGTAATGCCTTCTCCAAAAATCGCATCTTCATAAGCTACTTTAGGGCCATTTAATTTAATGGGCCCTTTAATGACTTTCATTTTAGTGTCCAATAAATGAAGATAACTTTTACTATAATCGCCTGTTCCTTCAATAAGTGTATCACTTTTCCATTCTAATCCTTGAGTATAGGATAGGGTATCATGAGGATATACTTTAATAAGTTCGTAACTTAAATTTTGTGGGGCTTTAATTGCATTTTCATTACTAACCGCATCTTGGTTATTATTGCCACATGCAAAAAGATTAAAAGTTACACTAATAACTACTAAAAAATGGGTTAATAATTTTGTGTTCATAATTTTATTATATAATTAATGATTAACCATTTACTACCTAATTATCTATGCTTGTATTTAAGATGAAATTTAATAATTATTTCTTGTCTAATTAATTTTATACAATCGATTAAACATTAAATCTGAAATGCATTACATCGCCATCTTTTACTAAGTATTCCTTTCCTTCAATGCGTAACTTACCATTTTCACGGCAAGCTGCTTCACTTTCAAATTTTATAAAATCTTCAAAAGCAATGACTTCAGCTTTAATGAATCCTTTTTCGAAATCGGTATGAATTACACTCGCTGCTTGTGGTGCTTTCCAGCCTTTTTGGATCGTCCAAGCTCTTACTTCCTGAACACCTGCAGTGAAGTAAGTGTCTAAGTTTAATAAACGGTAAGCGGATTGAATTAATCTATTTAAAGCAGGTTCTTTCATCTGATACTCTTCCATGAAAAGGGCTTTATCTGCTGGGTCTTCTAATTCAGAAATTTGCGCTTCAATATTATTACACATTACAATGACTTCCGCTTTTTCTGCTTTGGCCATTGCCACTAATTGTTCTGAATATTTATTTCCTGTATGCATAGAAGCTTCATCTACATTTGCCACATACATCACCGGCTTTTCAGTTAATAAAAAGATATCTGCGATAGATAACTTTTCTTCTTTTGATAAATCTAGGGCACGAATACTTTTTCCCATTTCTAAATGTGCTTTACATTTTTGTAAAACCACCACATCCGCTTTTGCTTTAGGATCTGTCTTAGCCATTTTCTCACTTCGTGATAATTTTTTCTCAACACTGTCTAAATCCTTTAATTGCAATTCGGTTTCAATAATTTCCTTATCACTTATAGGATTAATTACGCCTTCTTCTCTCAATACATTTTCGTCTTCAAAACAACGAATCACATGAATAATGGCACTTACTTCTCTGATATTGGCTAAAAACTTATTTCCTAAACCTTCTCCTTTACTTGCTCCTTTTACTAAACCTGCGATATCTACAATTTCTAATTGAGTAGGTACAATTCTAGTAGGGTTAATTAAAACAGCTAATTGTTGTAAACGATGATCGGGTACATCCACTAAACCAGTATTGGGCTCGATGGTACAAAAACGATAATTACTTGCTTGTGCTTTTGCACTATTACTAACTGCGTTAAATAAGGTTGATTTTCCTACATTGGGTAATCCCACAATTCCTGCTTGTAAAGCCATAATCTGTATTAGTTTAAGAGCGCAAAAATACAATTCTAATCTCAAAAATGACTATATTAGAACCATAAACAATCAGATATGGCGTTGAATATCATTTGGATGGCATTTTTTGTAATAGCTTTTATTATAGCACTCTGTAAATTGATCTTTTTGGGAGATACCGAGATTTTCAAATTATTAGCCGATGGCTTATTTGACTCTGCCAAATCCTCTGTGATGGATGTAGCGCTTCCTTTAGCTGGTACGATGGTATTTTTCCTTGGTTTGATGAATATCGCTGAAAAAGCAGGTGCTATTCAAAAATTAGCCAAATGGATGAACCCTTTTTTAAGTCGACTTTTCCCAGGGGTACCTGCCAATCACCCAGCAATGGGGCAGATGGTCATGAATTTTAGTGCCAATATGTTGGGTTTAGATAATGCAGCCACTCCATTTGGTTTAAAAGCCATGGAAAGTCTTCAATCACTTAATCCTGAAAAGGAAAAAGCGACTAATGCGCAAATCATGTTTTTGGTTTTACATACAAGTGGATTAACTATTATTCCTCTGACTATTATTTCCTATCGCTTAGCAGCTGGTTCCCATGATGCGGCAAGTATATTTATTCCCTGTGTGTTAGCTACCATAGGAACAACTTTAGCTTCTATAGTGATGGTGGGTATGTATCAAAAATTGAAGTGGGATAAAGTTTTAATAGGATGGCTTTTAGGTTTGGTGGCATTCATGTTCTTAGTTTTATTTGGCGTGAATGCTTTAGCACCACAACAAAAGGAAATACTCTCTAAAGTGGCAGGTAATGGCTTATTACTTTTCATTATTATTGGAATTATAATAGGAGGGGCTTATAAAAAAGTATCTGTATTTGATGCTTTTATTGAGGGAGCTAAAAATGGATTTGATGTGATTGTGAAAATCATCCCTTATTTAGTAGCCATGTTAGTGGCTATTAGAGTTTTTAGAGATAGTGGCGCCATGCAATATATTTTAAATGGTCTTACTTATTTAATACAATTAACAGGCGTGAATACCGAATTTATTGGAGCATTGCCGGTAGCCATTATGAAACCATTAAGTGGGAGTGGGGCGAGAGGTATGATGTTAGATATTTTCCAAACACAAGGACCAGATTCTTTTGTTGGAAAATTAGCTTCTATATTTCAAGGGTCAGCAGATACTACTTTTTATATCATAGCACTTTACTTTGGAAGTGTAGGAATTAAAAAAGTGAGATATGCTTTATGGGCTGGAATATTTGCGGATGTCATTGGAGTGGTAATAGCTATTGTAATTGGCTATACCTTTTTTAAATAAACCAATTCAAAATTGAATCAGTAATTAAGGGAGTATTAATTTGATACTCTAAAAGAGAAGGTATACAATATCAATAATATTATTTCCCTTCACTCATTTTCATAACTTCCTGCCATTCTTTATCTGTCACTTTTTGAACTGACAATCGGCCTTGTGTAACCAGTTCCATTTTAGCTAGATTGGTATTGGCTTTTACATCCTTTAAAGTAACAGGATGTTTTAGCTTTTTATGAGGTGCAAAATCGACTGCTAACCAAGCAGTTTCCTCGGTAGTAGGGTCTTGATAAGATTCTTTTACGACTTTCGCTATTCCAACTATTTCCATTCCTTCATTACTATGATACCAAAAAGCGAAATCGCCTTTTTTCATAGATCTTAAATTATTGCGCGCACCATAATTACGTACACCATCCCAAAATGTTTTTTTATCCTTTATAAATTGATCCCAAGAATATTTGAAAGGTTCTGATTTGATTAACCAATATGCCATAAAAGAAATTGAAATGAAAAAAATGTAGAAAAATTATGTAAATAGAAAATGAAAGCAACTAATTAATTATTTAATTAATACCCGCTAGCTAATACTTCTGCTAAATGAACCACCTTTAAAGCTTGACCATTGTGTTTCATACGACCATCTAAATGCATCAAACAACTCATATCGGTGCTAATTAAATAATCAGCATCGGTAGTAAGAGCACTTTCAATTTTTTGATCTGCCATAGAAACGCTGATGGTATCAAATTTTACTGCAAAACTTCCGCCAAATCCACAACATATATCGGTATCCTTCATTTCAATTAATTCCAATCCCTCCACTGCACTTAAAAGTGTACGTGGTTCTGATTTAATATTACATTCACGCAATCCTGCACAACTATCATGATAGGTTGCTTTCCCTTCAAATTTGGCTCCTAAATGGGTTACATTTAATATTTTTACTAAGAACTCAGATAACTCATAAATACGATTCGCCACCTTTTTTGCAGGACTCTGAAAAGCGTTATTCTCAAATAATTTATTATAATTATTTCTTACAAATCCAGCACAACTGGCACTTGGACTTACTATATAATCTGCGCCATCAAAATCTTGTACAAATTTGGTACAAACGTCCTTTGCTTCACCCCAAAATCCAGCATTAAATGCAGGCTGACCACAACAGGTTTGTTGCGCGTTATACTTAACGGTACATCCTGCTTTTTCCAATACCTTGATGGTATTAAAAGCGACATCTGGATATAACTGATCCACAAAGCAAGGCACAAATAATTGAACTGTCATATATCAAAAATACGAATTGTCATTAAATCAACCACATAAAAAAAGCATTCTCCACAGGATGTGGAGAATGCTTTAAATTTTTTTGGTCAAAACCCTATAAAAACTAAGGTTGTACTTTCAAACGATTAATATATTTATCCGCCATAAAACCTCTTTCAGTTTTAGGATATTTGGCTTTAATATCTTTATAAATAGCGATCGCATCATCAGCTTTACCAGTGACATCTAATAGGCTTGCCGCACGGTATAAATATTCTGCAGAGATAGACTCATCTTCTGGAAAATGACCCCCTGCTTTTTTATAGTAACTTATAGCTTCGTCATTGTTCTTTAATTCAGAATAAGCATCTCCGATAGTTCCGTAAGCAATAGCTTGAATTTGCTTTGCATTCGTAGAAAAATCCTTTAAATACTCAATTGCTTTATTAAAGTCATTGTTACGATAATAACTCACACCAGCGTAGTATTTTGCTAAATTGGCTGCATTCGTACCGCTAAATTCTTTGATGATATATAAAACACCTTTGCTACGTCCATCTCCATTTAAAACTAAATTGGAAGAGTCCATTGCAAAATATTTTTCTGCAGCAAAAATAGCATCTGCTGCTTTTTCTTCTCTTGGTTTTTGATATAATTCAGTATATCCCACATAACCAGCTAATGCAATCACTACAAAAGCTAGAATATAAGTCAATGATTTTTTATTCGCATTAACGAAATCTAAAAAAGGGTGTTTCTCGTGCTGTAAGTCGCTCATATTATTATTTTATAATTTTAATCTACTATGAATGGATAATCTTGATCAATGTAAACATCTTTGTATACTTCACTATCGTCTGGCCAAGGGCTTTCCTCCGCAAATTTTACAGAGGCGTCAACAATCACTGTAATCTTATCATCAATGGCTTTTAATTCAGCTTCGGTAGCGAATTTATTTTCAATAATGGTATGATATACTTTAGTAATAGGATCTTGGTTTTTATAATCTTCTACCTCGTCTTTAGAACGATATTTTTGAGGATCTGAAACAGAATGACCTTTGTAACGATAGGTTTTCATTTCTAATAGAGTAGGACCATCACCTTCACGTGCACGTTTTACAGCACGCGCTACTCCTTCATGAACCGCTTCAGCTGTCATACCATCAATTTTATCTGCTGGCATTTCATAAGCATCTGCTAATTTATAAATATCAATTACGTTACTGGTTCTTTCAATGGAAGTTCCCATGGCGTAATTATTATTTTCACAAATAAATACCACCGGTAATTTCCAAAGCATGGCTAAGTTGAATACTTCGTGTAACATTCCTTGTCTAGCAGCACCATCTCCAAAAAAACATAAAACCACATTTTTAGACCCTCTGTATTGTTCTGCAAATGCCAATCCAGCACCTGTTCCAATTTGGGCACCTACAATTCCGTGACCTCCAAAGAAGTAATGTTCCTTACTAAAAAAGTGCATACTTCCGCCTTTTCCTTTAGAACATCCTGTTGCTTTACCATATAATTCGGCCATAGCAGAATTCGGACTCATGCCTTTAGCCAATGCTAAACCATGGTCACGATACCCTGTAATGAATGGATCTTCTTGATTAGTGGCTGTCATACAACCTGCTGCAATAGCTTCTTGACCGTTATAAACATGGAAAAAACCACGAATTTTACCAGCCATTTTGTACATTTCTTCCGACTTGGACTCAAATTGACGTATTAATTGCATCAATTCGTACCAATATAGATAGGTTTCTTTAGAAAATTTTTGGGCCACAGTCCTTTATTTTTGAGGAGCAAATATACTGTTTTCTGATATAAATATGTACAAAACAGTAGTTTAAGCTTCGTTTAAAAATGGGTATTTATAGTCGGTAGGAGGATTAAAGGTCTCCTTGATGGTTCTAGCACTCAACCAACGGTATAAATTAAGCATACTTCCTGCCTTATCATTGGTTCCTGAAGCTCTGGCACCGCCAAAAGGTTGTTGACCCACCACAGCTCCTGTAGGTTTGTCATTGACATAAAAATTACCTGCAGCATGTCTTAATTTTTCGGTCGCTAATTCGATGGATGCACGATCCTGAGAAAGTACAGCCCCCGTTAAAGCATATTTAGAAGTCGTGTCAACTAATTCTAATGCTTTTTCAAATTGATTGGTAGGATAGGTATAAATGGTCAACACTGGCCCAAATATTTCCTCGCACATAGTTAAATATTTAGGACTGGTTGTTTCAATCACAGTTGGTTCAATAAAGAAACCTTTGCGTTTATCACATTTTCCGCCAACAATAATATTTGCATTTTTATCACTCTTTGCTTTGCTAATGTAACTTGCAATGTTGTCAAAAGATTTCTCATCAATCACAGCATTTACAAAATTGCTAAAATCTTCTACCGTTCCCATTTTCATAGACTTCACGGCTTTCACTAATTTTGTTTTTACTTCCTCTGCCATGCTCTTTGGAATATAAGCACGAGAAGCTGCAGAACATTTTTGACCTTGGTATTCAAAAGATCCTCTTGCTAAAGCAGTCACGACAGCATCTACATTTGCAGAAGGATGCGCTATTACAAAATCCTTACCACCTGTTTCACCCACAATTCTTGGATAAGATTTATATTTTGAAATATTCTCCCCAATTTGTTTCCACATATAATTAAATACTCCAGTAGATCCTGTAAAATGAACTCCCGCAAAATCAGGATGTGTAAAGCAAGTGTTTCCAATAGTGGGACCATCTACATACACTAAATTAATTACGCCATCAGGTAATCCTGCTTCTTTTAAAATACGCATAAATAATTGTGCAGAATAAATTTGGGTATTCGCTGCTTTCCATATGACTACATTGCCGCACATTGCTGCAGATGTGGGTAGGTTCCCTCCAATCGCAGTAAAATTAAATGGAGTAATCGCTAACACAAATCCTTCTAATCCACGCCATTCCATTCTATTATGAATACCTGGTGCAGAAACAGGTTGTTGTTTATATATCTCACTTAAAAAGTGAACGTTGAATCTTAAAAAATCAATCAATTCACAAGCCGCATCAATCTCAGCTTGAAATGCATTTTTACTTTGCCCCAACATAGTGGAAGCATTCATTTCAAAACGATATTTTGTAGCTAATAAATCGGCCGCTTTTAAAAATATATGCGCTCTTGCTTCCCAACTCATATTTGCCCAAGAAGTTCTTACTTGCAAAGCAGATTCAATGGCTTGTTCTACATGCTTTTTATTTCCAGCATGAAAATGACCTAAAACATGTTGTCTTTCATGAGGAGGATGAATTTCCACTTTTTCACCTGTACGCACTTCCTTTCCATTAATATACATTGGGATATCCAATGTTTTTGACTTTAAATCGGCTAATGCCTTTTTAAGAGCTAATTTTTCGGGAGAACCTGGCGCATAATTCAATACGGGTTCATTCGCTGGTGTAGGGTAGTTGAAATAACCAAATTGCATAATATAGTTGTTAAGGATACAAAAATAAGCATAATATGAACATCTGTAAGGAAATATGAAAAATCCTATAACTTGTTTTACTTTTATGTCTTAAATAGCAGTTATGCAATACGTATTAGTAGACCTTGCAGATAGAGAGAAATTTTACCCTTTTAGTTATACGCATTCCATTGCCCACCTTAGAATTGGAATTTATTCCATTCAAGAAAGATGGGAGCAATATTTAAAAGTGGAATGTGGCATTTTTACCACCCCTTATTTACAAAAGCTATATTCCAATAATTCATTTCTTGAAAATACTGAACCTGCAATTTTTATAAATGCAACCTGCGTTCCTGATGATCATTTAGTAGCACAAATCATAGCTTTAAAAGAAGGGGAAAAATTAATTAGTACCAGTGGGAAATGGATCGCTACACATTCCTGCGAAAGAGCATTTGAAAAAATATTATTGGCCAATTTTGCTCCCCTCAATTTTGATAACGCACATTTTATAAATGATGCTATTGATTTATTACAATGGCATCCCATTTTAATTGAACAAGATTTTAAATTTGTTAAGAAAGCAAAAAGTGCTTCTATTGATGCTTCCAATAAAGTAGTTGCTCCAGAAAATATTTTTGTGGAATCTGGCGCTCAAATTCATTGTGCCAATTTAAATGCTAGTACAGGCCCCATCTACATTGGCAAAGATGCACTCATCATGGAAGGAGCTTCCATTAGAGGTCCCTTTGTATTAGGAGAAAAAGGGGTGGTGAAAATGAATGCTAGTATTTATGGATCTACCACAGTAGGACCTTATTGTTTAGCAGGAGGTGAAATTAAAAATTCTATTTTATTAGGATTTTCTAATAAAGGACATGAAGGATATTTGGGAGATAGTATTATTGGACACTGGTGTAATATAGGTGCAGGTACCTGTAACAGTAACATAAAAAATACTGCAGGAAAAGTGCAAATGTGGAATGAGGCCAAACAAATTTGGGAAATAGTAGGTCAAAAAATGGGAATGTTAATGGGTGATTATAGTCGTTTTGCTATTCAATCCAGTATCAATACGGGATCTTATGTAGGGGTGAGCGCTAACATATTTGGAAATGGGTTACTGCCTAAATATTTACCCAATTTTACTTGGGGTATTGTGTCAGGATATCAATTTAATAAAGCCATTGACGATATTAATAATTGGAAGAAATTGAAAGGCTTTGAAATCACTCCCGAGGAGAAGCAAGTTTTAGCCTATTTACATAAAAAACTCCCTAGTCATCATTCTAGCTTCTAAATGACCTAAATCAGCCAATTTTTAAGTAGTTTTGCAGCGCAAATAAGAAGGAAATACCTTTAAAAGCATTGATACTATGAGAAAACAAATAGCTGCTGCCAATTGGAAGATGAATTTAAGCTGGTCGGAAGCGGAACAATTATTAAATGATTTATTATCGTCTTCGTATCATCTATCTGAAAATCAACAAGTTATAATTTCTGTTCCTGCTATCTATATTCCCTTAGCTATTCAAAAAGTAGCAGAGAAGTCAGGAGTTCATATTGCAGCCCAAAATTGTTATCCCAAAGCCAATGGCGCTTTTACTGGTGAAATTTCAGCTCCTATGTTAGCTTCGGTAGGGGTGAAACACATTGTAATAGGTCATTCTGAAAGAAGAGAATATTTCAATGAATCGGATACTTTTTTAGCCGAAAAAGTGAATGCAACATTAGCCATAGGAAGTACTCCTATATTTTGTTGTGGAGAACCTTTAGCTATTAGAGAAGCAGGCACACAAAATGAATATGTAGCAAAACAAATTGAAGCTTCTTTATTTCAATTATCTGCCGATGAAATTTCAAAAGTAGTAATTGCTTATGAACCTATTTGGGCGATTGGTACCGGCAAAACTGCAACAAGTGATCAAGCGCAAGAAATACATGCATATATACGTTCTGTTTTAGCAAAACAATATGGAGAAAATATTGCGCAATCTATTTCTATCTTATATGGTGGAAGTGTGAAGGCAAACAATGCTGTAGAAATATTTTCACAACCCGATGTAGATGGAGGATTAGTAGGTGGTGCCTCCTTAATTGTAACTGAATTTAACGCCATCATTAACGCACTTAAATAGATTTTAAAAGACTACTTTCACTGACATGGATAAAATAAGAAATTTTTGTATCATCGCTCATATTGATCATGGTAAGAGTACTTTGGCAGATCGATTATTAGAACACACTAAAACCATCACAGAACGCGAAATGATGAATCAAGTGTTGGATGATATGGATTTAGAACGTGAAAAAGGAATTACAATAAAGAGTCATGCAATTCAAATTAATTATATCCATAAAGGAATTACCTATACTTATAATTTAATAGATACTCCAGGACACGTCGATTTCAGTTATGAAGTAAGCCGTGCTTTAGCAGCATGTGAAGGAGCTTTATTATTGGTAGATGCTTCACAAGGAATACAAGCACAAACAATTAGTAATTTATATTTAGCCCTAGATAATAATTTAGAAATTATTCCAGTCATCAATAAAATTGATATGGACGGTGCTAAAATACCAGAAGTCACGGATCAAATTATTGAACTCATTGGATGTAAACAAGAAGATATATTATTAGCGAGTGGTAGATCAGGAATTGGTATTGAAGAAATTTTGCAAGCTATTTGCGAACGAATTCCTGCACCAGTGGGAAATACGGAAGCTCCGTTACAAGCATTAATTTTTGATAGTGTATTTAATAGTTTCCGAGGAATCATTGTGTATTATCGAATCATGAATGGGGTATTAAAGAAGAATGATAAAATACGTTTTGTGGCTTCTGGAAGAGATTATAACGCAGATGAAGTAGGGGTATTAAAATTAGCAATGACCCCTAAAGCCGAAGTAAGAGCTGGGGATGTGGGTTATATTATAACAGGCATTAAAGTAGCCAAAGAAGTGAAAGTGGGAGATACCATTACTCTTGCAAATAATCCAGGTGAAATGATTCATGGATTTGAAGAAGTTAAACCAATGGTATTCGCAGGTATTTATCCTGTGAATACAGATGAGTTTGAAGAGCTTAGAGATTGTATGGAAAAATTACAATTAAATGATGCTTCTTTAACTTTTGAATTAGAAACTTCGCAAGCATTAGGTTTTGGTTTTAGATGTGGATTCTTAGGATTACTACACATGGAGATCATTCAAGAACGTCTGGAACGTGAGTTTAATCAAACTGTTATTACCACTGTGCCTAACGTAAGTTTTATAGCCTATACCACAAGAGGTGAGAAATTAATTGTGAACAATCCGTCAGAAATGCCTGACCCGGTGAAAATTGAACATATTGAAGAACCTTATATTCGCGCTCAAATTATTACAGCTCCTGATTATATTGGTAATATTATCACTTTATGTTTAACTAAGCGAGGGATTTTGATCAATCAAAGTTATTTGACTCCGACCAGAGTGGAATTGATTTTTGAAATGCCTATGACCGAAATCGTATTTGATTTTTACGATAAATTAAAGAGTCAAACAAGGGGGTATGCTTCTTTTGATTATTCTCAAATTGGATTTAGAGATGCCGATATTGTAAAAATGGATATTTTATTAAACGCGGAAAAAGTAGATGCTTTAAGTGCTTTAATTCATAGAGGAAAGGCATCCGATTTTGGTCGTAAATTATGTGAGAAGTTAAAAGAATTATTAACAAAGCAACAATTCCAAATTTCTATACAAGCTGCTATTGGCGCAAAGATTGTCGCACGTGAAAATATTAGCGCCATGAGAAAGGATGTAACTGCAAAATGTTACGGTGGTGATATAAGTCGTAAACGTAAATTATTGGAAAAGCAGAAAGAAGGTAAAAAACGTATGCGTCAAATTGGTAACGTAGAAATTCCTCAAGAAGCTTTCTTAGCAGTTTTAAAACTGGATTAATATATCGTTGACTCTACTGTCGCTAATTCCCATTTACCATTCAACCAAGCAAAATATTTTTCATTGCCAGAAGGAACTAATGTTTCTATTTTTTTTAAATCATTTTCGGTACTGGCTAATTCAGATAGTACGATCCTAAGTCTCACTGCATCGTATTTTACCACTGCATTACTGCCTTTTTTATATTGATATACGAATCGATCAGCTTTCCCCAATGGGAAAGTGGGGTCAGTAGGATATTTAAAATAATCACCTCCTAAAATAGGTTCTCCATTTTCAAATTTTAATACTTCAATAATTTTCTTAGAAATTCCATTGGTATTTTCATCAAATCCTAAAAGTGTATATAAGGTATCACTATTATAATATACAGGGATGATATCATAATAAATAGCCCCCATCCAATGTTTTCGATCATATATCCCAATGCTCATGTTTTGAACAAAATCAGAATTGTCAAAGAAGGGGAGCAGTTTTAAACTGCCATCATTCGTTTGCAATTGCATAGCACCTCTTTGTCTGTAGGTTCCATCCCCTAAATCAATTTGCCAAGAAAAAAATTTAAATTTTTTATCGGGGGAGCTAATATGTTTAATTGCTGTTAAAGAATCAAAACTAAAATCAAAGGAATAAGGTTGTTTTAGATGTGTCACTAAAGCTCTTGTTAAAACACTATCTGCGAATAAGCGATGTGATAAAATGGTGTCAGATTGTATTTGCAATGCGTACTGCTGAAGCTGTAATCCATTATGATCAGTGTCTTTGTTTCCTTGACTTTTAACAAATAATGGAAAGGAGAGAAGAATGTATATACCAATCAAAAAACTATTTTTAAACATACTTATTTATTTGTAAATAACATTATTCTGAATGATCGCTTTAGTAAATTCTAATAAATTAGAAAATCGAAAATCTATGTGAGCATCAGGAAATGTAGTTTCAGGATGGGTCGTAGCTAAAAAAATGGTGTGTAAGCCCGCATTACGACCAAACTGCATATCACTCATTCTATTGCCAACCATAATGGATTGATTCCATTGAATAGAAGGGAATTTCTCTTTAGCTTGAAATGCCATACCTGGCTGAGGTTTACGATTAGGGGAATCATTTTCTAAATCGATACAATAAAAAATATGATCAATTCCGCCCCCTATACTTTCTATTTTTTCAAGCATGTTGGTATGAATATCTTGCAGTGTGGATTCCAACATGATCCCTTTTCCTACTCCTTTTTGATTGGTTGTGATCACAATTGTTTTAAAGAACTTTCTAAGTAAGGGGAGTGCTTCTAAACTTTCTGGATAAAATAAAAACTCTTTCCAGGAGGTAACATAATCATTGTCTTTTTCTACATTAATCACCCCATCTCTGTCTAAAAACAAAGTCCAGTTAGGTTGAATATCAGAAAGTTGAAAAGCCATTGTTACAATTAAGTTTACCCAAAAATATTGGCTTCTACCAATTCGCAAATAATATGACCTACTAATATATGTGATTCTTGTATGCGAGGAGTATCATTTGAAGGAACATTAATTAAATAATCTCCAAGTTCTTTCATTTTACCCCCTTTATCACCAGTGAATCCAATGGTTACCAATTGATTATTTTTAGCAGCTTCAAATGCTTTTACAATATTTCCTGAATTCCCGGATGTACTAATACCTACTAAAACATCACCCGGTTTGGTGATCCCTTCAATGAGTCTGGCATAAATAACTTCATAACTATAATCATTGGCTACCGCTGTTAAATAAGAGGTATTACAATGCAATGCTTCCGATGGCAATGCTTTACGATCTTTATAAAATCGACCCGAAAATTCAGCAGCTAAATGTTGCGCATCTGCAGCACTGCCTCCATTGCCAGCAAAATAAACACTATTTCCATTTTGGAAAGCTTTTGTGATGACTTCCACTACCGTATGAATCTGTTGGATTAAATGGTTATTGGCCAATAAATCCTGCTTCACCTGAATGGATTGTGAAATGATGTGTGAAATTTTATCTATAGACATATCAGAGATTTAAGAGACTTTTGAAATTTATAAGAGTCATAAAAAATTTACAATTGCTGGTGTAAAGCTAAAAATTTTTCGGTCATTTGCTCCCAAGTATATTTTTTTCTTTCTTCTTGTATATAGGGCAAAAAATGAGCGGCACCTAAATCATATAATTGCACAATTCCATTAGCAATGTCTTCGAAAGTAGGTTCGGTTACTACACCTACTTTTAAATGAGGCACCGTATCTGCTAAGCCACCCACATTCGTCACTAACATAGGCTTACTAAAATGATAAGCTAGTGGAGTGACTCCACTTTGTGTCGCATTTTTATAAGGCTGAATAATAAAATCGGCTGCAGAAACATAATTTGTCACTTCTTGATCTGGTACAAATTGATCGTAAAAAGTGATTTGATTTTGCAGCGCTAAATCATTCACTAAATCGATATAAGGTTGTGCTGCGTCATAAAATTCACCTACTACTAATAGTCGAATCCCTAATTGTTGGATGCGAATATCTTTCATGGCTTGTATTAGTAAATCTAAGCCCTTGTATTTTCTAATGTATCCAAAAAATAAAATGATCTTATCGTTTTCGCCTAATCCTAATTGTGTTCTGGCTTGTAAGGTTGGAATGGTACTCCCAAAATGATCAAAAATAGGATGGGGGGAAACAAGGGTAGGTTTATGTGAAAACAACTTTACATCATTCTTTACTTTCTCGCTCATAGTCACAAAACCATCAATACTGGAAGCAAAATATTTTGTAAATAAAGTATCTCCTAATCTTTTCTCATGTGGTATCATATTGTCAACAATAGATATCACTTTGGTATGACGATTCCAATGAACTATTTTTAAAATAGTTCCTAAGCAAGGGCCTAAAAATGGAATCCAATATCTTACAATAATTAAATCAGGCTTTTCTCTCATTATTTGCCAACCCACTTTCATCCAATTAAAAGGATTGATTGAGTTTATAGTGGCCTTAATATTAATACCTTGAGGTGCTGGCTGTGTGGAGTATTGTGTTTTGCCAGGAAATAATAGGGAAGGATATTGTAAGGAAAAAGTATATATTGAACTTTGAATTCCTTTTTCGCTAAAACAGATAGCTAATTTTTCATCAAATGCTGCAAGGCCACCTCGTAAAGGCCAAGCGGGGCCTATTATGACCAATTTGTTTACCATCCTATTTTGTCTTCAATTAAATAGGTATTTCTTTCCGAGGCATTCCGATTGACCAATTCTGCCACAAAACCTGCTAAAAATAATTGCATCCCAATCATCATAGAAGTAAGTGCAATATAAAAAGCGGGTTTATTGGTAACTGTAAATTCAGCATCCATTAATTTTCCAAAAACAATATATCCCACAGATGCAAAACCTACTACAAAAAATAATGTACCTAATAATCCAAAAAATTGCATTGGCTTTTTACCAAATTTGGATAAAAACTGAATGGTCATTAAATCTAAGAAACCATTTACAAAACGTTCCCAACCAAATTTAGTAGTACCATATTTACGAGCTTGATGAACCACTACTTTTTCGCCTATCTTTTTAAATCCAGCCCATTTAGCTAAAATAGGAATATAACGATGCATCTCTCCAAAAACTTCAATGCTTTTAACTACTTTTAATTGATAGGCTTTTATACCACAATTAAAGTCGTGTAAATGTATTCCTGAACTTCTTCGAGCTACCGCATTATATATTTTAGAAGGTATGTTTTTAGTGAATGTATTATCATAGCGCTTTTTCTTCCAACCACTCACTAAATGAAATCCTTGTTGGGTAATCATTTCATAGAACTCTGGAATTTCTTCGGGAGAATCTTGTAAATCAGCATCCATGGTCACTACGATATCACCTTGTGCCACTTTAAATCCTTCATTTAATGCAGCAGATTTACCATAATTACGTTGAAACTTAATAGATTTTAAATGCACATACTGATTGCGTAGTTGTTGTATAGTAGCCCAACTATTATCATCGCTACCATCATCTACCATGATTACTTCATAAGAAAATTGGTGGGTCTCCATCACACGATGAATCCAAGCCATTAATTCGGGTAAAGAATCAGCTTCATTAAAAAGAGGTATGACAACAGATATCTGCATGTATATTGTTATTAAGCGGTAGGCTCAGAAAATGGATCTACTGGATTTTTTTTAGCAATTGCAGCTCCAATTAAAGCTCCTATAGCTCCCAAAATGGCAGTTCCAATGATAGCACCCCCAATAGCAAACGGTAGGAAAAACTTCTTAGTCATGGTAATTCCTTGCTCAATCATTTCGTCAGTTAACTGAGGATTTTCAGCCATTTTTTTACGAGAAATTTCAATGATTTTATCTACCATATCAGGGAATAAGAATTTCACTGAAAGAAAAGTATATACCGTTACAATCACAATCACTACCGAAGTGGTTTTAAAACCATGGGCAAAAATATTTCCAAAAGTGACATTGTTATTGTTCTCATTTGCAAATAAAATACAACCGTATATGATACCTCCAATTAAAATACCGTAGTTGACATAGCTTAACCAACTTACTTCATATAAGTTGAAAACATACATGATAACGCCTAATACAATAGATGCTACACTCAAAATAGCACCTTTAACTATATGTGAAGTGATTTTGTTTTCCATAAAAATTGAATTATAAATTGGTTAAAAAATTGACAATTAAAATAAAGTAGTAGCACCTTTTACAAAAGTGCCTTTTACTTTTCCAGTGAATGATAAATCCCAGAAAGGAGAGTTGGCTGATTTACTTTTTGAATCCTTTTGACTCAATAAAGTAGTTTCTGTTTTAGAGAAGAAAGTTAAATCTGCATTTTCTCCTTCTTTAATAACGGCAGCACCTAAATTAAAAATTGTTCTTGCATTTGTAGAGAATAAAGAAACCAATTGCTCATCTGTTAATTTTGGTAATAGATGATTTATAGTAGCGAAACATGTTTCTATGGACGCAATGCCTGCTTTTGCATTTTCAAATTCGATAGTTTTAGCATCCCAATCCTGTGGCATATGATGTGAGCTAATACAATCTATCGTGCCATCCTCAATTCCTTTAAGTAAAGCTTTTTGATCCGCTTTAGTTCTTAGAGGAGGGTTGACTTTCAATAAAGTATTATAGTCTTTCAAATCTTCTTCAGTAAAAAATAAATGGTAAGGTGTTACACTACATGTCACTGACAATCCTTCCTTCTTTGCTTTTCTAATATGCTCCATTCCTTTGGCAGTGCTCACTCCAGTAATATGTAATTTAGACTGCGTATATTTTAAAAGTTCAATATCTCTTGAAATCATTAGTTCCTCCGCGATGGCAGGAATACCCGCTAATCCCATCTTTGTAGATAATATACCTTCGTTCATTAAACCTAAACTTCCTAAACTTTTATCAATGGGCATTTGAATGACAACCCCATCAAATGATTTTACATATTGAAGTGATTTCAAAAATAATAGGGTAGATTGAACTGGAATTAAACCATCTGTAAAAGCTACAGCACCCGTTTGATGCATATCTATCATTTCAGCTAAATCTTTTCCTTCTAATTTTTTCGACAAAGCACCCAGTGGTAATACATGAATGGGTAGTTGTTTATTTTGTTGCAGTATATAAGAAACTTGAGATTTAGAATCGGTACAAGGATTTGTATTCGGCATTGCAAATACAGTTGTGAATCCACCATGTTGTGCGGCAGAAGCTCCTGTGACTAAAGTTTCACGGTGTTCCATTCCGGGATCACAAAAATGTACAAAAGGATCCACCCAACCTGGACTTGCTTGAACTTGATTTAAATCAAATTCTTGATCTGCTTTTCCTTTATAATGATCTGTAATGGAAGAAATGACCTGATCTTGAATGAGAATATCTTTAACTAAGCCGTTATGAGGAGACCTTGGATCTGTAATTTTGACTTGCCTTAGAAGAATTGTCATCGGGTCAATAAAATTTAAATGCAATATAGCTCGTTTTTTTCTATTTGAGGTTATATTTGCGCCTCAAATCCAATAAATTCAGGTCTAAAATGTTCATTTTCAACAGAAGATATACAAAATCAACTTGGGTCATTGGATAGGAGTCCCGAGTTCTCGGGAGTAGCGTACATTTATCTCGGGTGGTAGTCCCGAGTTCTCGGGAGTAGCGTACTTTTATCTCGGGTGGTAGTCCCGAGTTATCGGGAGTAGCGTACTCTTATCTCGGGTGGTAGTCGCGAGTTTTCGGGTGGTAGCGCAGTCCGGTAGCGTACACGTCTGGGGGGCGTGTGGTCGCAGGTTCAAATCCTGTCCACCCGACCAAAAAAGGAAACAGCAGCCAAACCGCAAGGTTTGGCTGCCTTGTTTAGAGAAAGAACCAATCAAGCTCGCTTGAATTGGAGAAGGAACTAAACAAGGCACAGCCTATGAAGTAGGCTGCTGTTTTTATGCTTTTGCAACAAGGGTACAAAGGAAGCCGGAGCGGAGCGACGGCAATCCTGAACTATTTTGGGTTGCGACGGCAATCCTGAAAGAACCAATCAAGCTCGCTTGAATTGGAGAAGGAACTAAACAAGGCACAGCCTATGAAGTAGGCTGCTGTTTTTATGCTTTTGCAACAAGGGTACAAAGGAAGCCGGAGCGGAGCGACGGCAATCCTGAACGATTTAGATTGCTAGGCAATCCAGAAATATTGGGGGTTGCCTAGCAATCCTTTGCAAAATGGAGTGAGCGCAATCCTTTATCTTCGCAACCTATGATTTTTCAAGATCTCAATTTAAACACCCCCTTGCTCAGGGCCTTAGAAGACGCACAATTTTCTACACCCACTACAATTCAACATCGCGTATTCCCAATCGTGATGTCTGGAAAAGATGTTTGTGGTATTGCGCAAACAGGAACGGGTAAAACCTTTGGTTATTTATTACCGTGCTTACGTCAATGGAAATTTGATAAAAATAAAGATCCTCAAATATTAATATTAGTTCCAACTCGTGAATTAGTCGTTCAAGTAGTTGAATCCGTAAAACAATTAACAACCTATATGAGTGTCACTACCGTAGGTGTTTTTGGTGGTGTAAATATTAATACCCAACAACTTAATTTGTTGGAACATGGGGCAGATGTATTAGTCGCCACTCCTGGTAGATTATTTGATTTAATCATGAATGGTGCATTTAAAACTAAAATGATTAAAAAATTAGTGATTGATGAAATGGATGAAATGTTGAATTTAGGTTTTAGAAAACAAATCACTAATATATTAGAACTCATTCCTCAAAAAAGACAAAACTTACTTTTCTCTGCAACCATTACAGACGAAGTTGAAAAGTTAATGAATGATTATTTTAATGATCCAGTTCGTGTAGAAGCAGCACCTACAGGTACTCCATTAGAAAATATTATTCAATCCGCATATTCGGTTCCCAACTTTAATACTAAGGTAAATTTATTGCATGCCTTGTTGAGTAAGGATGATAACATGACTAAAGTGCTCATCTTTGCTGGGACTAAATCTTTGGCAGATGATTTGTATGAAAGAATTAATTTAACATTTCCTGAAAAAGTAGGAGTGATTCATTCTAACAAAGAACAAAATCATCGTTTCAATACAGTGAAACAATTTAAAGCTGGAGTGTATCAATATATTATTGCAACCGATGTGATGGCACGTGGTATTGATGTTGCAGAAGTAACACACGTTATAAATTTTGATACACCTGATGTTCCAGAAAATTATATTCACAGAATTGGTCGTACAGGTAGAGCAGATAAAAAAGGAATTGCCATTACTTTTATAACACCCAAGGAAGAAGTGTTTCAAAAAGCCATTGAAGGGTTGATGAAACAACCTATCCCTATGTTAGCGTTCCCTGAAGAGGTGGAAATATCAGATGTTTTAACAGAAGATGAGAAGCCTAAAATTCGCATGAAGATTATTCAAACTAAAGTGCCTAAAAAGGAAGAGTCTGGGCCAGCTTTTCATGAAAAATCTGCAAAAAATAGCAAGGTCAATAAAAGAAAAAATCACAAAGAAGTGATGCAAAAAAAATACGGCAAACCTAAAACAAGAGGCGCCAAGAAATAACTTGAAATAGGAAGCATAAAAAAAGCACCCAAACATGGGTGCTTTTTTTATATAATCAGTTATCGTAAAACTAAAATCTTTCTAAATTAGAAAAGAAGAAGTTGCCTTCAATTCCTGCATTTTCATCACTATCACTTCCGTGAACAGCGTTTTCTCCTACAGATGCAGCAAATTTCTTACGAATCGTACCTTCCTCAGCTTGTGCAGGATTGGTTGCACCAATTAACTTACGAAAATCAGCAACCGCATTTTCCTTCTCTAAAATGGCAGCAACAATTGGGCCGCTACTCATAAAGTCAACTAATTCTTGGTAAAAAGGACGTTCCTTATGAATTTCATAAAATTGTCCTGCTTGAGCAGGGGTTAATTTTGTCCATTTCATTGCTTTCACACTAAATCCAGCTTGAATCATTTGATCTAAAATGGCACCAGTATAACCTTTAGCAGTTGCATCAGGTTTAATCATTGTAAAGGTTCTGTTAGTCATATCTATTTTTTGAATGTTTTTAATTGAAGGCGCAAAATTACTGAAAAACATCCATTTTATAGTAAATTTGTGCACTTATGCAATCTATTGAACAATTTTACCCCATTCTAAATCAACCATTTAAAGCCATCATTACAGGCCATCAAAAGCCAGATGGGGATGCAATGGGTTCTACTTTAGCATTAGCTCATTTTCTGAAGCAATTAGGACAT
The DNA here is from genome assembly GCA_947372105.1 of Chitinophagaceae bacterium. Lineage (GTDB taxonomy): Bacteria > Bacteroidota > Bacteroidia > Chitinophagales > Chitinophagaceae > Sediminibacterium. The sequence goes on along the minus strand of CANBSH010000018.1, from coordinate 837 downwards.
GATGTGACCGTTATTTCTCCCACTAATTGGGCTAGTTTTTTAGATTGGATGCCAGGTGTGAATGAAGTCATTGATTTTGAGGCCAATAAAGCCCAGGCGACAGAAATAGTCAATCAAGCTGATTATGCATTTTGTCTAGATTTTAATATCCTACACAGAACCAAGCATCTAGCACCTGTGATTGAACAATCTAAATCAATTAAAATTTTAATTGACCATCATCAACAACCTGATATTGAATCATTTGGTTACGGAATTAGTGATGTCATGATGAGTTCTACTTGCGAGATGGTTTATAACTTTATAGTTCAATCTGGGCATAGCAATTTGATTAATCTGGACATCGCCCAATGTTTATATACGGGATTGATGACCGATTCTGGATCCTTCCGATTCCCTTCTACAACCGCTTCTGTTCATAAAATAGTGGCTCATTTAAAGGAATTAGGACTTAAACATTCTGTCATACATGAAAACATTTATGACAATTCCTCTGAGGGAAGATTGAAGTTCATGGGGAATGCGTTTTTAAATAGAATGACTGTTTTACGTGATTTAAATACCGCCATTTTAGCCATTCCTAAAACTGATATTTATAAATACGAACTTAAAACGGGAGATACCGAGGGGTTAGTAAATTATTTATTATCCATTGAAGGCATCAAATTAGCAGCCATTGTAATAGATCGAGAAGAAGAAAGAAAATGGAGTTTTAGAAGCAAAGGTAACTTTGATGTTAATATATTTGCAAGAACTCATTTTGAAGGAGGTGGGCATGCGAATGCTGCGGGTGGTCGTTCTTCGAAATCGGTTGAAGAAACCTTACAAGATTTTAAA
>CANBSH010000017.1 GCA_947372105.1 Chitinophagaceae bacterium | reverse complement strand
CATGCCAATACGACTTCGGCTATTTTAAATTTAGTGACTTTTGGATTTTCTTTTACACTTCCATTTTGGGTAGGTAAATTAGGTCGCAAATACACTCATTCATTGTGTTTATTCATGGGTGCGGTGGGTTTGATTTCGGTGTATTATGTTCAACAACCTAATTTATTATATGTGAGTATGGGATTAGTGGGTATTGCTTGGGCTTCTATTTTATCGATGCCGTATTCCATGTTAGCAGGGTTTATTCCAGAATCTAAGATGGGTATTTACATGGGGATCTTTAATTTCTTCATTGTGCTACCCGAAATTATTGCGTCTTTATTTTTCGGAAAAATAATGTCTCATTATTTACACAATGATCGATTAATGGCAGTGCAAATTGGAGGGGTCTTATTATTGTTAGCGGCTATTGTGTGTGCTATCATTATTAAAGAGGAAGAAAAGATATAAAAAGTAGTTAAGTAAAAATGTATAAAATAAATAAAATGAAAAAAGTGAGATTTTTGAATGTATTTACAGCCATATTATTATTCGTGTTTTGTCAGAGTAATATATTGCAAGCGCAAAATATAGAAACTTATCCTACTAATTGGTTTGTTCAAATGAAATGGAATAAAGTGCAAGTATTGTTCAGAAGCACGAGTATGGATTTGTCAAAAGCAAAAATTAGTACAAGTTATTCTGGGGTCACAATTCAAAGTTTAAGTTATTTTAAGAATAGTCATTATGTAGTTGCAAATGTGGTAATTGCATCTACTGCAAAAGTGGGTGATATTAAATTTGTGGTGAATAATGGCACACAAACTGAAACTGTTTCATGGTCATTGAAAGCAAGAAGACCTGGTAAAGGGACTTCCTTTGCACAAGGGGTAAATCAATCTGATTTTATCTATTTTTTAATGCCAGATCGTTTTAGTAATGGAGAAGTGAAAAATGATCGTTTACCTGGGTTAAGAGATCAAACTTTAAATAGAGATTCTATTTATCATCGCCATGGCGGTGATTTACAAGGAGTCAATAATCATTTAGATTATTTACAACAAATGGGGGTGACCACTTTATGGATGACACCCGTGATTGAAAATGATATGCCTAATAGAACCGAACATGGCTATGCTTTTACTAATCATTATGCTATTGAAAAACGTTTTGGAGGGGAAGCTGCTTATTTACAATTAAGTGATGCATTACATCAAAGAGGGATGAAGCTGATTCAAGATGCGGTGTACAATCATGTGGGTCGTTTTCATTTTCTAGTACAAGATGCACCAGATCCTAATTGGTTACATCAATGGCCTCGCTACACTCAAACAAATTACAAAGATCAAACTCAATTTGATCCTTATGGAGCCAAAGTGGATCTTAAAATAATGGCAGATGGTTGGTTTACAAGAGAAATGCCCGACATGAATCATCAAAATGAATATGTTTCTAATTTTTTAATTCAACATGCATTGTGGTCGGTGGAAACCTTTGGGATTGATGCCTGGAGAATTGATACTTATATCTACAACGATTTGCCTTTTATGAATCATTGCAATCAAGTTTTAAATGAGGAATATCCCAAACTAACTTCATTTGGAGAGTGCTGGGTACATGGTGTTTCTAATCAAGCTTTTTTTGTAGAAAATAATATCAACCATGCTTTTAAAAGTAATTTACAAGGGTCGGCCGATTTTCAAACTTTATTTTATGGCATACAACCAGCTTTAAATGAAAAGCCAAGTTGGGATGGAGGTGTCATTAAATTGTACAATACTTTAGCAAACGATTTTTTATATAAAGATGCCACTCGTAACGTAATATTTTTAGACAATCACGATATGACACGTGCTTTATCTGGCTTTGGCGAAAGTATCCCTAAATTAAAAATGGGAGTAGCCTGGTTGCTTACATGTCGTGGAATTCCACAACTTTATTATGGTACAGAAGTTTTAATGAAGGGGATTTCTAATCCAGATGGTTTGGTGCGTTTAGATTTTCCTGGAGGTTGGACGGGGGATGCTAAGAATGCATTTACTGGAGCAGGGTTGACTCAAGATGAAAAATCAATGCTGGACTATACTCGAACTTTAGGCAATTTCAGAAAATCTTCTTCTGCTATTAAAACGGGTAAGCTGATGCAGTATATACCAGATAATGGATTGTATGTGTATTTTAGATATGATGAAAAGCAAACTGTCATGTGTGTGATGAATACCACTACTGAAAATAAGAAAGTGGACATGAGTCATTTTGAAGAAAGAACCAATGGATTTAAAAGCGGAAAAGATATTGTTTCAGGTCAAGTAGTAGGAAATCAATTTTCAATTGCACCACAAACTTTACAAGTGATAGAATTAATTAAATAAATATGCCCAAATACGAGGACATTCATTTTGTAGATGCTGGGCAGCCTGTTTGGAATTATTCACTTTTTTCCGAACAGGATATTCATAATTTTCAACAAGGAACACACTATTCATTGTATCAATTATTTGGTAACAAACAAATGAAAGTGTTGGATACCTTGGGAACTTATTTTGCGGTGTGGGCACCTAATGCAACTGCGGTTTTTGTGGTGGGTAATTTTAATTATTGGAATCAGGAAGCACATCCTTTAAAAGTGCGTTTAGATAGTTCAGGTATTTGGGAAGGTTTTATTCCTAATGTGCATCAAGGGGAAGTTTATAAATATCATATTCATGGGTATAAAGGAGTGAAGTTAGACAAAGGAGATCCTTTTGCACATTACTGGGAATTGAGGCCTTTAACTGCATCTATTACTTGGCAGACAGAATATGCATGGAAGGATAGTGAATGGATGAAAAACAGAATTCATACCAATCGAATAGACCAACCTTATTCGGTGTATGAAGTGCATTTAGCGAGTTGGATGCGTCCGTATAAAAACGATGAGAATTCCTATAATTCATATCGTCTATTAATCAATTTGTTAGTACCATACGTAAAGGAAATGGGGTTTACGCATGTGGAATTTATGCCCGTGATGGAACATCCTTTTGATGGAAGTTGGGGGTATCAAGGCATTGGTTTTTTTGCACCTACTTCAAGATTTGGAAATCCGCAGGATTTTGCTTCATTGGTAGAAGCTTTTCACGCCGAAAATATTGGGGTGATTGTGGATTGGGTACCTTCTCATTTTCCTTATGATGCGCATGGCTTATTTATGTTTGACGGGGCAAATACTTATGAATATGCAGATATGCGAAAAGGCTATCACCCAGATTGGAATTCTTATATATTTAATTATAAAAGAGGAGAGGTAAAATCTTTTTTAATAAGTAGTGCCCGTTTTTGGTGTGATCAATTTCACATTGATGGGTTAAGAGTGGATGCAGTGAGTTCTATGTTACGTCTCGATTATAGCAGGAAAGAAGGGGAATGGGATCCCAATGAATTTGGAGGCAACGGAAATATAGAAGCCATTGCTTTTATTAAAGATTTAAACGAAACCTTATATCGAGATTTTCCAGACATTCAAACTATTGCCGAAGAAGCATCTGATTGGCCTGGAATTAGTAAGCCTACCTTCATGGATGGATTAGGGTTTGGTATGAAGTGGATGATGGGGTGGATGCATGACACTTTAAATTATTTTAAACTAGATCCATTATTCAGACCTTTTCAGCAAGATAAGTTTACTTTTTCCATGATGTATTTTTATGATGAGCAATTTATGCTTCCTTTAAGTCATGATGAAGTAGTACATGGGAAAAGCCCCATGATTTATAAAATGCCAGGAGATGATTGGCAAAAATTTGCAAATTTAAGATTGTTGTATACTTATATGTTCACACACCCGGGAGCTAAATTGCTTTTCATGGGAAATGAATTTGCTTCCACCAGCGAGTGGAATTATACTACCGAATTACCTTGGGATTTACTTCAATTAGCAAGTCATGGGGGCATGAAATATTGTGTTCAACAACTTAATAAATTATATACTTCAAATCCTGCTTTATATGAATTGCAATTTGATCCAGGAGGGTTTGAATGGGTAGAAACCAATAAAAGAAATGAAGGAGTAATTGCCTTTAAAAGAAAAGGAAAAACGCCGCATGACGAAGTCATCGTGATTATGAATATGACGCCTGTGCCAAGGCATGATTTCCCTATACATGTGTATGGAAAATCTAATTGGATAGAAATTTTTAATAGTGATGCAAAGGAATTTTGGGGAGTAGGAGATTTATACAACCCCGCTATATTAGGCGTTTCGACGGATGAAAAAAAGCAATGGTTTGAGCTTTCATTAAACCTGCCTGCATTGTCTGCAATCGTTCTAAAGTAACATTTTTAGGCAAGTTTTCCACAATGTGCATTAACATGACTAATGGTAATGATTTGGTAACATGAAGGGCTGACCTTTGTATTGTTAATCCAACCTCAAAAAACATGAAATCAAACAACAAAGCAATGTTATATGAAGCCGTTTCGGAATTCATACAATTGCATGCCTTTGATCATTTATTGGACCATGAATTAGCGCAATTAAAAAGTTTACTGAATCAATGGGCGCAAGTTAGTGAAGCAAATGAAATGCATGAGCTCACTGAAAAGTTAATCCCTTATTTAAGTAAAGCAAACTTTTTTGTTGAAACCATTTCGCCTGCCGCGATTCAACTATGGTTTTACGCATTATCGTACAATGAAATTCCCATTGGCAACATGATGCAAGGTTTTAGTCATTCAAACGAATTAGTATAAAATAAAAAGGCCCCGATTGGGGCCTTTTTAATATTGCTAAATCCACTTTATTTGAATTTATTTTATTGGAATAGATTCCAAAATATTTTGGGAACTAGCTAAACAATCCGCCTTTTTTAAGCGTTGTTTTTCCTTCTCCAATTTTGAAACCATTGTGGTATACTTCCACTTTGTATTCTCCTTCAGCGAATTTATTGACTTGTTTGAAATCATAACTTACAGGCAATGCTACGTTTTGTTCGTAAGGAACAGAAAGTTTATTGGCATAACTGCGTGTTCCATCTTCTCTTGTATTAAAAGTGCCACCATCGCCAATCGCTTTACCATCTGGACCTGTGATGCAAACATATAATTCTTGGTTGCCAGAAGGGGTGATTTTATTTTTATCAATCATAAAAGCCAAGCGAATCAAATTAGCACGCTTTGCAGTTTCGGTGGCTTTTTCGGAACCATTGCTTTTTACTCTAATAGCTTGAATACTAAATGTAGAGGCATGAAGGGTAGAACCTAAATCCTGTAATCTTTCTTTCTCTTTTTGAGTGCTATTTAAATTGCTAGCGAGATTGCTGTTTTGATTGCTTAAATCTTGATTTTGCGCAGTCAATTGTTTGTTTTCTTCTTGTGCTTTTCCTAAGTCTGCTAATAAATTAGATACTTTACCATTTAATTCAGCAATCAATGTTTTAGCTTCCCCTAATTCTTTATCAGTGGCATCTTTTTTACGAAGTATGGTGCTGATATTAGATTTCAATTTTTGAATAGCGTTTGATTTTTCCAATAAATCGCCTTGCAAACCCGTATTTTGTTGGGTTAATGAATCCACTTTAGCGGAAGCTGCAATGAATTCGGCTTGAATATTGTTTTTAGTACTATCTAATACAGCAACTTGAGTGGTGTAATTAGTGATAATTTCAGTTTTGGTGTTGTTGAAATACACCCAAGATCCAATAAGGGCAACTATTAAAATTCCTATAATAATTTTGCTGCCATTCCCGTTTGATTCGTTACTCATAAAATGATTTTTGTGATGATGACTCAAAGGTACGTTATTCAAGACATAATTATTTTATCCTAATTTGTTAAAAATTGCCAAGAAGAACGTTAAATTAAATTTATCTTCGTGTATGCCCACTTCAAAAATCATTGCTAATTGGAAAAAACAAGTATTTGATGCCATTTATTGGCTCGAAGGGGAAGAGCCATTTTACATTGATCAGGTAGTGGAGTATGCCGAAAAACATTTGTTGCCCGAAGCGGAACAAGCGTTTAATTTAACTATATTTTACGGAAAGGATGCGCAATGGCCGGACGTGATTAATGCTTGTAAAAGATATCCTGTATTTGCCGAAAAGCAAGTGGTGATATTAAAGGAAGCGCAACATATGGGCCAAATTGAAAAGTTATTGTCTTATGTCGAAAATCCTTTGTCAAGCACCATTTTTATTGTAGCACATAAGGATAAAAATGTAGATGGCAGATCCGCTTTAGCGAAAGCCTTAAAAACCAAAGCGGTGGTGGTGAGTACCAAAAAAATGTATGACTCTAAATTGCCAGAGTGGGTGAGTGGATGGGTGAGCGATCATCAATATCAAATAGCACCTAAAGCTGTGCAAATGATAGTAGATCACATAGGTAATGATTTAAGTCGTATCCAAAATGAATTAGAAAAATTAACAGTGAATTTAGGAGATCGAAAAAAAATCACCGAAGATGATGTAGAAAAATATATTGGAATTAGTAAAGAATACAACGCTTTTGAATTTCAGGATGCAGTTGCTCAAAAAAACTTTTCAAAAGCGATTCGAATGATTCAGTATTTTGAATCGAATAATAAAGCGGCCCCCATTCAATTAATACTACCAACACTCTATGCTTTTTTTAGTAAGTTGTATGCTATTTATGGATTAGGAACCAACGACGAAAAAACAATCATGAGTCAAGTGGGTATTCCTTTTTTTGGTATCAAAAACTATATGACTGCCGCCCGCAATTACTCTTACAGCAAAGTCCAGCATATATTAATTTTAATTCAAGAATATAATTTGAGAGTCATCGGTATTAATGATGCAGATAATAGCGATGCTGATTTATTAAAAGAATTAGTCGTAAAAATAATGGATTCAACTCCTATGGATACTGCTTCAGTAAATTAGCGGCAGTAATTTTATCTTCATTTAACTGAGCTTTAAGTCCTTCTAATCCTTCAAATTTAACTTCTCCACGGATATAGTCATAAACAAATACGGTAATATTATTTTCGTAAATGTCAGCGTCAAAATGGAAAATATTCACTTCGATCACTTTTTTTTGTCCATCTACTGTGGGACGCACCCCTATATTCATCATGCCATTGTAAATTTGATGGGATAAACATGCTCCTGTTACTTTCACCGCGTACACGCCATTTGCAGGGATTAATTTTTCTTCATCATTAATGTGTAAGTTGGCAGTTGGAAATCCAATGGTACGGCCAATTTGATTGCCGCGAACAATAAATCCTTCAAAAAAGTAGGGATAGCCTAATAAACTATTTGCTTTTTGAATATCTCTTTCAAGCAGGTAATTTCTGATATGTGTGGAGCTTACAATTTCACCATTTACAATTTGCTCATTTATTTCTTCAACTTCAAAATTGAGTTGAGTACCATATTTTTTTAATAACTCTAAATTGCCGTTTCGTTTATTTCCAAAACGATGATCATATCCAATAATTACCGTGTGTGGATGAAAGCGAGCTACTAAAAAATCTTCCACATATTGTTCCGCGGTCAAATTGGAAAAATGGTAATCAAAATTCACCACTACTAAATGATCAATACCTGCTTTTTCTAATAATTGGATACGTTCATTTAAGCTGGTTAATTGTTTGATTTCGCCAGGTACCGAGGAAATGACTTTGCGTGGGTGGGGATGGAATGTAATAATTACGGATTCTCCCTGTACCTTTTGGGCTAAAAATTGCAAACGAGCTATTATTTGTTGATGTCCACGGTGAACGCCATCAAATGCGCCCATCGTAATGATGGCATTTTTGAATGCGGGGAGTTGTGTTAAATCGTAATGAACCTTCATCTTAAAATTGCTAAATATGGCACAAATGTAAAACAATTGTACCTTTGTCGCACAAACCAATTAAGATCCATGTCATTGTATGCTCAACGCGGGGTTTCCGCTCAAAAAGAAGAGGTTCATGCCGCCATTCAAAATTTGGATCAGGGCCTTTACCCCAATGCCTTTTGTAAGTTATATGCCGATTTTTTAGGAAAACAATCTGATCATATTAATATCATGCATGCCGATGGGGCGGGCACGAAAAGTATTTTAGCTTATATCTATTGGAAGGAAACCGGAGATGCCAGTGTATGGAAAGGGATTGCACAGGATGCCATTGCGATGAATTTAGATGATTTATTATGTGTGGGTATTTATGATCAAATTTTATTTTCTTCTACGATTGATCGAAATAAATTAGTCATCACGGGAGAAGTGTTAAGTGAAGTGATTAATGGAACTCAAGATTTTTTTAATACTTTAAAATCATTTGGTGTCAATATTGAATTTTTAGGAGGAGAAACTGCAGATGTTGGTGATGTTGTTAGAACCATTGCAGTAAATGGTACGATGACGGCTAGATGGCCAAAATCAAAATTGATTACGAACGATTTAATTGCACCAGGTCAGGTGATTGTGGGCTTTTCAAGTCATGGCAAAGCTACTTACGAAAATGAATATAATAGTGGTTTAGGTAGTAATGGATTGACGAGTGCTCGTCATGATGTATTAAGTAAGGAGTATGCTCAAAAATATCCTGAAACATTTGAACCTACATTGCCTGAGCAAGTGGTTTATTTAGGTAAAAACAAGGTATTGGATAAGCTTGCTATTCCTGGATTTGGTGAAGTTCCGGTGGGTAAATTATTATTAAGCCCCACACGTACTTATGCACCTTTGGTGAAAGCTATTTTAACGCAACATTTTGATGCCGTAAAAGGAATGATACATTGTAGCGGTGGTGGTCAAACTAAATGCATGAAATATTTGCCAGGTAATATGCGTATAGTAAAAGATCAATTCATGGAAACACCACCTATTTTTAAATTGATACAAGAAAACTCAGGTGCGAATGCAAGGGAGATGTATCAAGTATTTAATATGGGCCATCGTTTAGAAATATTTACAGAAGCGTCTTCGGCAGAGGCATTCATTCAAATTGCAAAAGGGTTTAATATTGACGCTCAAATTATTGGTAAAGTGGAAGTGTGCGATAAAAAAGAATTAGTTTTACAAGGAAGTTTTGGAACTGAAATTTTTAATTATTAAAAGGTTTTCTTAAATTATATATCATGAGTGAAGTTGTTGTATCTCTAAATCATGTCAATATTTATCAAAGTGGCAATCTTATTTTACAAGAAGTCAACTTTGAAGTACAAAAAGGAGAATTCGTTTATTTAGTGGGGAAAACAGGAACTGGTAAAAGTAGTTTATTGAAAAGCTTGTATGGAGAAATCACTTTAACCGAAGGGGAAGGGACGGTGGTGGGATTTGATTTAAAAGAGATGGATTGGAAAAAGCTTCCATTTTTGAGAAGGAACTTAGGGGTGGTTTTCCAGGATTTTCAATTATTGACCGATCGTAATGTCCATGAGAATTTAAGATTTGTGTTAAAATCTACAGGTTGGCAGGATGAGCAGTTAATCAACCAAAAAATAAATGATGTTTTAGCCAAAGTGGGCCTTCAGAATAAAGGGTTTAAAATGACCTATGAAATGAGTGGTGGGGAGCAACAAAGGGTAGATATTGCCCGCGCATTGCTGAATTCTCCCAAATTAATACTCGCAGATGAGCCCACAGGCAGTTTAGATCCCGAAACCAGCGATGAAATCATGCAATTATTGTTCCAAATTGCTAAGGAAGATGGAACCGCCATTGTGATGGCTACCCACGATTTTATGGTGGTCAATAAGTTCCCTTCACGTACCCTCACGACAGAGGGAGGCAGGCTGGTTAGCAAGTCTTAATTTTTCTCCACTAGTTGTACACAAAATGCCCTTTTAGGATTGAATTCTTGCGTCTTTTTCATATGTTCGCAGACATAAAAAAGTAGAATACAAGTGAGACTAAAGTCATTAGAAATCAAAGGGTTCAAGAGCTTTGCTGACAAAACAATTGTAAGTTTTGATGAGGGTATTACAGGTATTATCGGACCTAATGGTTGTGGTAAGAGTAATATTATTGATAGCATACGTTGGGTGATCGGAGAACAAAAAATATCTGCATTACGTAGTGAAAATTTAGATTCACTCGTTTTTAACGGAAGTAAAACCAGAAGCGCGAGTAGTATGGCCGAAGTGAGCCTTACTTTTGAGAATACAAAAAATATATTACCTACCGAATTTAGCACGATCACAGTGACACGTCGTTTTTATAAAAATGGCGAGAGTGAATATCGATTAAATGATGTGGCATGTCGATTAAAAGACATTCATAATTTATTTTTAGATACAGGGGTTAGTACCGATAGTTATGCCATTATTGAATTAGGTATGGTGGATGATATTATCAAGGATAAAGATAATAGTCGTCGTAGAATGTTAGAGCAAGCTGCGGGTATCACTATTTATAAAACCAGAAAAAAAGAAGCTAAAAATAAATTAGAAGCTACGGAGCAGGACTTAGCTAGAATTGAAGATTTGTTATTTGAAATTAACAACCAGTTAAAGACACTTGAAAATCAAGCTAAAAAAGCAGAGAAGTATTTTGAAATCAAAAAAGATTACAAAGAAACTGCCATTGAATTAGCAAAAGCGGCATTAGAAGGTTTTAATATTAGCTACAAAGAATTAAACGAACAACAAGAATCTGAAATAGATAAAAAATTCGAATTAGAAGCAGCTATAGCCATGGAGGAAGCGGCTTTGGAGCAAGAGCGTGTCGTATTTATCGAAAAGGAAAAAGGCCTGCAAGCCATGCAGCATGATTTCAATGATTTGGTACAAAACTTAAGAACTAAAGAGAACGATAAAAATTTAGCGGCTCAACGTTTAGATTATTTAAACGATAAAGAAAAATCATTACAAGAATTTTTAGAAAGAGCCGAAGGGCAATTAAAAACCATTGGCGATTCCATCGAGTACACCAAGTTGCAAGTGGTGGATGAGGAAAAAGTATTCCAAGACTTTAAAGCTAGAGTAGAATCTTCTCAAGAAGAATTAACTAATAAACGTACTCAATTTGATGATCAAAGAGTGGTTTTGGATAATTTACGTCAACAATACCAGCAAATTCAACGCAATCAATTTGATGCAGAGAAGAAAGTAGCGGTTGCTGATACATCCATTCAAAATATACAAAGATCTCAACTTCAGTTGGAAGAGGAGCAAACTCAAAGAGTAGCCCAAATTGCTACGATCACCGATCAGTTAGCAGAAAAAGAAACTTCCCTTGCTACTAACAAATCACATTTGGAAGCTTTACGTGAACAACACGATAAAGCAAAAGCAGGTATTTTTGAAACCCAAGAACAACTTGAAAAATTACGTTCTCAATTAGCAGATGAAACAAGAATTTTAGATGCTAAAAAGAATGAATATGATTTATTGAAAAGTTTAGTGGATTCCATGGAAGGGTATCCTGAAAGTGTTAAGTTTTTACACAAGAATACTGGCTGGAATCACAATGCGCCTATCTTGTCAGACATCATGTATGTGCAAGAGTCCTATCGCACAGCTGTTGAAAATGTATTGGAGCCTTATTTAAACTATTATGTAGTGAATAATTTGCAAGAAGGTTTGCAAGCGATTCAATTACTAGATGAAAATAAAAAAGGGAAAGCAAATTTCTTCTTATTAGATCAATTACAAGGTGCTTCAGCTTCTGCTGCGCCTGCTAATACTATAGCTGCATTGTCAGTGGTAGAGGTGGATAGTAAATATGCCGCTTTAGCCAATCATTTATTAGGCAATGTATTTATTGCTGAGAATGAAGAAGCTTTACAACAATCTAGCACAGGCATTTTGCTAGAAAAAACAGGTAAATATGTTAAAGGTAAATTTACTTTAACAGGAGGTAGTGTGGGCATTTTTGAAGGCAAGAAAATAGGTCGTGCTAAAAATTTAGAAAAATTATTAGTGGACATTCAAGCACAAGAAAAAGTGGTGAATGAATTAAAAGCGACCATACAAACGCAACATGCCACTGTTTTAGAATTCAATGAATTGTTGAAAGAGAATGAAATTCGTGCTACCGAACAATTAGTGAATTCTTTAATCAATGAAGTTTTTGCCCATAAGAATCGTTTAGAAAACTTGCAGTTAGCGCAATCTACTGCAGTGACTAAATTACAAGAATACGCTGACAAATTAAACGAAGAACATACAGCGATTGCAGATACTCGTGTTTCTTTTGAAACATTAAATGTGCAATTGCAGGAAACGCAGGTTAAATTATCAGATATTGAATTGGCTTATCAAGCTGCCGAGCAAGCCTATCATTTAGCATCTGGTGAATTCAATGAAATGAATTTGCAGTTGACTAAACAACAAAGCAAAATTGAAGCACTTCAACAAGAAGTGTTATTTAAGGAAAATCAATTAAACGATTTACATTCTCAAATTGCTACCAATAGTGCTCAACTAACCGAAGCTTCTGCTGCTATTATTGAAAGTCAACAACAATTAGCAACTATTCAAGCTGAGTTAGTGGATTCAGTTCGAGTGAAAGAGGAGGAAGAGTTGAAATTGAATGAAGCAGATCAAGCGTATTATAAATTACGTAATGAATTGCAGGAAAAAGAGAGCGCTTTAAGACATCAAGTGAAGTCTAAGGAGTCAATGGATCAATTAATCAATGACATTAAGGATAAATTAAACAATTTGAAATTGCAACTTTCAGGAATGAAAGAGCGTTTGAATGTGGAGTTTAAAGTAGAGTTGGAAGAAATTTTGGATCAAGAGCGTCAAACTGAAATTTCTTTGGAAGAATTACAAGCCAATACAGATCGTATGAAAAAACGATTAGAAAATATGGGCGAAGTGAATCCAACAGCGATTGAAGCATACACTGAAATGAAAAAGCGTTATGATTTCATTTTAGAACAAAAGAATGATTTAGTGACGGCGAAGGAAAGTTTAATGTTGACTATACAAGAAGTAGAAGCAACTGCTAACCAAGCCTTCTTAGAAACCTATAACGTTGCTAGAGAAAACTTTCAAAAAGTATTTAAAGCTTTATTTACCGAAGAAGATTCTTGTGATTTAATATTAGTAGATCCAGATAATTTAGCAGACACTGCTGTTGAAATTGTAGCACGTCCTAAAGGAAAGCGTCCTTCTTCTATTAGTCAATTAAGTGGGGGAGAACGTACTTTAACTGCAACCGCCATGTTGTTCGCCATTTACTTAATTAAACCCGCTCCATTCTGTATTTTGGATGAGGTGGATGCTCCATTGGATGATGCCAACGTAGGCAAATTCACTCAAATGATTCAAAAATTCAGCGATAAATCTCAGTTTATTATTGTGACACACAATAAACAAACCATGAGTGCGGTGGATGTGATTTATGGGGTGACCATGCAAGAGCCAGGGGTAAGTAAATTAGTCCCTGTGGATTTTAGAAGCTTAAGCAATTAATTTACATCATTCATTATTTGAATTTTGTTTAAATCTGCCATTATATTATTTGTGGTTTGCTTTATCCTGTACCTGCCTTTTAGCCGGTATCCAGATTATTTTGATAGTGAGGTAACTCCTGCAGTCATCATTGAAAATAACGGGGTTAAAATGCTTCAATTTATTGAATCAGGCAAAACCTATCAATTGCCTTTATCAAGTACTCAAAACAAAGTGGATTTGGGTCAAAAAGTGGAAGTGATCTATGAATTAAGCAATCCACAACATGCAAAGTTGAATCAGTTGTGGGGGTATTGGTTTCAGCCTACCGAAATAGCTTGGACCTTGGGTTTATTTTTTGTTTTATTGGGAGTCGCCTATGCAACCACACATCGTCCGCATCCTGATGCATTAAAAGAACAATTAAATTATAAAAAGGAAAATTTAAAAAAGTACCAATAATATATATAGAATCTATTTATTTTATATTAGAATCTTTTTATAATATATTTCTAATCTATTTCTAATCTATTTCTTGAGATATCTCTTAATTTCTTTGTCTACATCTCTGTTCTTGATGGTTTCTCTTTTATCATATTCTTTTTTACCTTTTCCTATTCCAATTTCTAATTTTGCATAACGCTTTTCATTAAAAAATATACGTAGAGGTATAATTGAAAAACCTTTCTCTTTTACTTTTGTCTCTAATTTTTCTAATTCTCTTTTATTAAGTAGGAGTTTGCGATCATGCACTTCAATGTGATTATTTTTGTTGCCATGAGTGTAGGCGTTAATAAACAATCCTCGTACCCATAGTTCTCCATCATCAAATATGCAAAAGGAATCATTGAAGCTCACTTTTCCTTCTCTAATAGATTTCACTTCGGTACCCAACAATACAATGCCTGCCTCATATTTATCTTCTATGTGGTAATTAAAATAGGCCTGTCTGTTATTGATCATAGGTAAAGTTAGTTACGAAATAGGAACGCAACTTCAGAAAGTTTATCTTTTAATTCCTTGCGATCTACTATAAAATCTAGGAATCCATGTTCCAATAAAAATTCACTTCTTTGGAAACCAGGAGGTAAATCTCTTTTAATTGTTTCTTTGATCACTCTTGGACCTGCAAAACCTATTAGAGCGCCAGGTTCGGCAATATTTAAATCTCCTAACATTCCAAAGCTAGCTGAGATGCCTCCAAAAGTAGGGTCGGTTAGTAAAGAAATAAAAGGAAGTTTAGCATCGCTTAATTGAGATAATTTTCCGCTTGTCTTAGCTAATTGCATTAAGCTAAAAGCACTTTCCATCATTCTAGCACCACCACTTTTACTAATCACTAAGTAAGGTAGACGATGCTCCATACAATAATCTACCGCGCGGCTAAATTTTTCACCCATCACACTTCCTAATGAGCCACCAATAAATTCAAAATCCATACAAGCTATGACATAACTTTCGCCATTTATTTTTCCAGTAGCTACGCGCATGGAATCCTTTAAATCTGTTTTAGCATGTATTTCATCCAAACGCTTTTGGTAATTTTTTAGATCTGTAAAATTTAAAGCGTCTTTACTTGTAATATTATCAAATAGGGTAGTGAATTGTTGATCATCAAATAAAATATCAAAATATTCATCACTACCAATACGATGATGAAAATTACATTTGCTGCAAATGAAAATATTTTCTTTCAGCTCTGAGCTGGTACAAATATGATTACAAGAAGGACATTTAGTCCAAAGTCCTTCGGGGGTTTCCTTTTTATCAGCAGTAGAAGTGGTAATCCCTTTACGAATACGCTTAAACCATCTTGATTTGCTGGCTTCTGAAGCAGCGGTTTCTTCCCCTGTTAAATTAACCTCAATGTCTTCTTCTCTATTTTTCATTTGGCTTAGATTTTTTTTACGCGTTACGGTTGATGCAGTTTAAATCATCAAAAGCAACTTCTAAACGTTTGATAAAAGATTCCTCTCCTTTACGTAACCAAACTCTTGGATCGTAGTATTTTTTATTAGGCTTGTCCGCTCCTTCAGGATTTCCTAATTGAGCTTGTAAAAATGCCTCATTCTTTTTGTAGTAAGATAAAATACCTTCCCAGAAGGCCCATTGTAAATCGGTATCCAGGTTCATTTTAATAGCACCATATCCAATCGCTTCTCTAATTTGATGTTGAGGAGAACCTGATCCACCATGGAATACAAAGTATACTGGTTTTGGCGCTGTCTTTAAATGTTGTTCAATATATACTTGGCTGTTATTTAAAATATCTGGACGTAATTCCACATTACCTGGAGAGTACACACCATGAACATTACCAAAAGCTGCAGCTACTGTAAATAAATTACCTACTTTACTTAATTCGGTATAAGCATAAGCAACATGTTCTGGTTGGGTATATAATTTATCATTTTCTACACCACTATTATCAACGCCATCTTCTTCACCTCCTGTCACTCCTAATTCAATTTCAATACTCATTCCCAAGGGAGCCATGCGTTTATAAAATTCAACAGAAGTATGGATGTTTTCTTCTAATGGTTCTTCAGATAAATCCAACATATGTGAACTAAATAAAGGTTGTCCTTTTTCTTTATTGAATTGTTCGCCTGCATCAATTAAAGCACTGATCCATGGTAACCATTTTTTAGCAGCATGATCGGTATGAAGTACTACAGGCACATTATAAAATTTGGCTACTTGGTGAACATGTAATGCACCTGCAATAGCACCTTGAATATTAGCTTGTAAATTATCGTTTGGCATTCCCTTACCCGCAATAAATTGCGCACCGCCATTTGAAAATTGAATAATAATAGGAGAGTTCACTTTAGCGGCAGTTTCAATAGCAGCATTAATGGTATCCGTACCTGTAGTATTTACAGCAGGAATTGCAAAATTATTATTTTTTGCATCATTGTATAAAGTCTCTAATTCTTTACCAAATAAAACACCGGATCTGTACTTGCTCATAGTTTAATTATTGAATGACAAATATACAAATTTAGCGCCAAACGGGTGTTAGCCACAAAGTCAATTAAGACTCTTTTTATCCACGGTTTTTGAATTGTAAAATACTGAAAATGAAATAGTTGCAAATTATAAGAAACCTTTGCTTTTCATCCAGTCATCATTGTAAACCTTACCCACATAGCGACTGCCATGATCATGGAAAATACATACGACAATATCACTAGGTTGTAGTTGGTCTTTTAATTGTATTAAACCTTGCAAACAACTACCGGCACTGTAGCCGCAAAATAAGCCTTCTTCTTTGGCTATTCTTCTGGTCATTAAGGCGCCACTTTTATCATCTACTTGTTCAAAATGATCAATCACACTCATATCATAATTGGCAGGAACAAAGTCCTCTCCAAATCCTTCTGCGATGTATGGTTTTACTTTTGAATGATCAACTTCGCCTGTTTGAAAATAATGAGTGAGTAAAGACCCCACTGGATCTATCGCCCACACTTTAATGTTCGGATTTTTTTCTTTTAAATAAGTAGCTGTACCTGTAATCGTTCCACCTGTACCTGCGGTACAAACTAAATGAGTTATTTTCCCTTCAGTTTGATTCCAAATTTCAGGACCTGTTGTTTCATAATGTGCTAATCGATTTGCTAAATTATCATACTGATTAAAGAAGTAAGAGTTAGGAATTTCAGCGGCTAACTTTCTTGCTACTGAATAATAACTTTGTGGATCTTCAGGAGCTACATTGGTAGGACAAACTATAACTTGTGCGCCGACTGCTTTTAAAATATCAATTTTTTCTTGGCTTTGTTTATCAGTGGTCGTAAAAATACATTGATACCCTTTTACGATTGCAGCTAATGCTAAACCCATGCCAGTATTCCCGCTCGTACATTCAATTATAGTACCTCCTGGTTTTAATAATCCCTTTTCTTCAGCAACTTCAACCATCTTCAAAGCCATTCTATCTTTAATGGAATTCCCAGGGTTAAAATAATCTACTTTGGCTAACACTGTTGCAGGGATGTCTGCGGTCACTTTATGTAGTTGAATCATAGGCGTGTTTCCTATGGTTTCTAAAATATTATTTAACCACATAATGTTGATTGAGTTGATACGGAAGTGAAAATAAGATAAAATTCAGAAAAACTAGTAGATGTTAGTAAAATCTACAGATTTTGGAAATTGCTAGTGATGATATCACAGAATTTAGATTCAATCATTTGCTCAGCAAATAAAATCATGTTTTTAAAAGCTTTGGCGTTACTGATACCATGACCAATGATGACAGGTTTATTGACACCTAAAACAGGAATGCCGCCATAATTTTCAAAATGGTATCTACTAAAAAAAGAATCATTGCCTAAATTTTGATGTGCTGCTGCATCATACATGGCTTCGGCCATTTTTAAAACAATGTTTCCAGTAAATCCATCACAAACAATAACGTCTGCTTTGTCATTGAAAATATCTCGTCCTTCTACGTTGCCAATAAAATGAATGTCTTTATTTTCTTTCAATAAAGGGTAGGCGGCTTGTGCTAAAATATTTCCTTTACCTTCTTCTTCCCCCATATTTAATAAAGCAACAGTAGGTTCTTGGATATTTAAAAGATGCTTTGCATATAAGTTACCTAAAATAGCAAATTGATTGAGTTGTTCTGGTTTGCAATCTGCATTTAAACCTACATCCAATAAAATTCCAGTTTTGCCATCTAGCTTAGGTAAAAGAGAAGCAATGGTGGGCCTTAATACTCCTTTGATGGGTTTGATACTAAACATCGCACCCACTAACATCGCACCTGTATTTCCGGCGCTTAAAAAAGCATCAATTTCTCCGTTGAGTAGTAATTGAAAACCAATTGAGATGGAAGAATTCGGTTTTTCTTTTAATGCTTTGGTAGGATGTTCATGATATCCGATGACTTCGGAAGCATGTACTAAATGTAAAAATGGTGACGATACACCATGTTCCTGAAAAAGAGTTTTCAGCTGTGTTTCGTCACCAATACAAAATATATTATTTGATGAATGAGTAAGATATTGTTGAACGCCTTTTACAGCTTCTAATGGTGCAAAATCACCACCCATCATATCTACACCGATATTCATGCTTACTTTAAAATTAAGCTTTTAAAGGAGCTTTTTCAGATACTAATTTTCCTTTGTAGTACAATTTACCTTCTTGTACATGTGCACGATGACGTACATGGATTTCGCCAGTAGTACCATCTTTGCTTAAGGTAACTTCTTGAGCTACATAGTGAGTTCTTCTTTTTGCACTACGTTGTTGTGAGTGTCTGCGTTTAGGATTAGGCATCTCTTATGTTTTAATTTTTTATTTGAATGGTTGTTGTCTGTTTTTTTAATTCTTTACTTGTTTAGGATTCCTCATCAAAGTTTTTAAATTGATCTAATCCTTTCCAGATATTCTTATTTGGAATTTCGTTGGGGTTAGATTGAAACTTTTTTAATTGATCCAATACTTTTTGGTTGCAGGTAGATTCGCCATTTTCGTTTTCCTTGCATATTTTTTGCAAAGGATTACTCAAATTGATGAATTCATAAATCCAGGTAGCTACTGACAAATGACTTTCATTTCGGTCAATGTAGTAAATGTCCGGATCTTCTTCATTGCTGTTCATTGCATCAGGGTCATCCACTAATTTTACAATTAGATTGAATTCATCCCACAATTGAACCGTTAGGGGGTTACCGCAACGATCACATTGAGAGTCCACTGTGCCATCCACATCAAACCGCAATTGCATAAAACCTACGTTCTTTTCGAGACGAAGTTTCACCGTAGTTTGGCAATTACTAAAATCCTGAGACCCAAAATCTGTAAAGAACTTATCCTCAATACGATATTCGAACTCATGCTCACCGGGTTTTAAACCCACAAACGCTATTTCGAAAGCCCTGTTTTGGCCCATAACCGTACTTTAAGGGACGGCAAAGTTACTAAAATACAATGAAAAGACAAAGTTTATCCTAATTTTACCCTACAAATTAATACATGCCTTTTAGACCCTCTAAAATACTCAAATTCACCCATGTATATGCTTGGCAGGGCATGGCCATCATAGTTTTTATAGGAGGATTAAGCCCTAATGGGGTAAGTCGCTGGTATACTCATTTATTATTTGCGGCTACTACAAAAGGGGTTAGAGAAGTGGTAGGCGCTATCCCATTTGCCATTGGTGAGTGGATTTATTTTATTTTAATTATATTATTGATATACAATATTTTACAATGGTTATTAAATATTAAAAATAAAATTAATCAGCCATTTTTGTGGAAAAATGTGCTATATTCTTGGAGTCACCGATTAGCCATTTTGTATGTCCTATTTCAATTGGTCTGGGGGTTGAACTATCAAAAAAATAGTCCTGCTATGGATTTTGGGTTACAGGTTCCAAGTCAATATACCGAGGCTCAAATGGATAGTTTATCGTTGAATTATATAGGACAGCTCAATGAAACAAGGGCAAATTTGGATTCACTGACTCCAAATGAACTGACTCATCCTCTTTTTGATAGTGTAATTACTCGAGCAATAAAGGCGTATCGTTTAGCAGCCCTTACTTACCCCTTTTTGGAGTATACACATCCAAATATCAAAAGAGCGACATATCCAAGATTAGGGGATAAAGTTGGCTTTTTGGCTTTTTACCAGCCGCTCACTACCGAAGCCATCATTCGAGGTGATTTACCATTTTACACACTGCCATTTACGATTTGCCATGAAATGGCGCATCAACTTGGCTATGCCTCAGAATCGGAAGCTAATTTTATTGCTTATCAAGTTGCATTAACCAGTGAGGAGCCTTTATTTAAATATTCCATGTTGCTGCAAATGTTTACCTATAGTCAGCAAGCACAATTAGCACTCATTGCAAAAAGAAATGACTTTGATGCATGGAAAAAAATAGCTGCCAGAAATAAACAACTTTTGTCGCCACTAGTTATAGAGGATCGCAAAAAAATAAGGGCCTTCTTCCAAGAAAGAATGGGGGAAAGAATTCCAGGCACTGAAAAATTATATGATCAGTTTTTAATTTGGAATCAACAAGCTAAAGGGATAGAAAGTTACAATGATGTTTTATTGTGGGCGCTAGCGAAACCAGTTGCACACTAAAATTTATTTTTCCACATCATACTTTCAATAGGCTTTTCAGGTTGCCCACTGTATTTAGCATTCGCTTTATTATTGTAGCTCACTTCAATTTCACCGTCCACTGGGAAATAAATAAGTTGACCAATAGGCATTCCTTTATAAACTTTAACGGGTTGCTTTACTGATATTTCTAAAGTCCAATAGCCACAAAATCCTACATCTCCTTTTCCTGCAGTAGCATGAATATCAATTCCTAATCTACCAGTGGAAGACTTCCCTTCTAAAAAAGGAACATGTGCATGCGTTTCGGTATATTCTAAAGTCACTCCTAAATAAAATCCGGTGGGTTCTAAAACAAAACCTTCTTCCGGTATTTCAAAATAAGTAATGGTATTATGGGCTTTAGCATCTAAAATATTATTATCATAAGTGGCTAACCATTTTCCTAAATGAACATCATAGCTATTGCTCCCTAAATCCTTGCGATCGTAAGGGGTAATTTTGATAGTACCTTTTTCAATTTCTTCTAGTATTCGTTTGTCTGATAAAATCATCTTAATTAATTTATGTTTAGTTTTGCTAGTGCAACAAAGATAACTCGCTTTAATGCGCTGCAATCTAACTCAAAGCTTTTTTTTATGCCTTTCTTTTATCAACAAAATATTAACGAGACCACCCATTATGCCATTTGGCGGATTGAAGAACCTCTTTCGTATTTTGAAGAAGAAATGAATTTAATGGTAGATATCCAAAATGAAGAGCGAAAAATTCAACATTTGGCAGTAAGATGGTTATTGGCATTAATGATGCCCGAGATAGATCTGGCTACTATTAAAGTGGCAGAAAACGGGAAGCCTTATATTCCAGGAGCAGGGTTTCATTTTTCATTATCACATTGTAAGGGTTTTGCGGCTTGTGCAATTAGTGATACAAAACCTGTTGGAATTGATATTGAAATATTACATGATCGTATCACAAAAGTGGCGCATAAGTTTTTACATGAAGAGGAGAAAAATTTAGTGTCAGCTTTACCTCAAGATGCTCAATTAAATCAATTGGGTTTTTATTGGGCTGCAAAAGAAGCAATGTACAAGCAGTATGAAAAAAATGGGATTGATTTTTCGCAACATTTTAAAATTCCTGAAGGGGCATTGCAAAAAGAGGGCATAGTGCCTGCGCAAATAAATCATCAAGGGAATAGGAGTGAAGTGCAAGTGCAATATCTTTTCAAAGATAATTTTGTGTGTACTGTTTGCTTTGAGTCTTAAGTTTTAACTCCTAAGTTTTAATTCTTAGCTCCTAGCTCACAATTTATAGTTCAAGTATATTTTCAAAAAGGATTTTTCTAAAATAATATTCTAAATATTATTCGTCAATTCCTAAAGTAGTATCATCTTCTAGTAAATTCAAATTAATAGCATCTGCTCCAGCTATCCCTTCAATGGATCCCTTAATATGCATCGCATTGAGTAATACTTTTTCTAATTGCTTTTCGCGGGACTTCCATAATTTTTCCATAGCGTCTCTTTCACGTTGTATACTTTGACGCATCTGCCTAAAACCTTCACCCACTGCCTTCCATTGTTCACCAAATTCATTGCCTGTTAAATAATCATACAAGAAACTCATTTTATCGCCTTTGTTTTCTTGGCTTTTTTTAGTTTCAAATATTTTTAAAATAGCATTTCGTAATAATAAGGCAACACTTTTCACTTCTTGGAAAGAGCAAATGTATACGCCGTCTTTTTCGCCAAATCGATCCATATCCTTAGGGAAGGTTTGAGTCACAATAATCGCAATATCTGCGCCTTGGCTGCGCATATCGGCTTTTAGCTTTTCAATCCAATCCTGTGCAAAAGCAGTAGTGCGTTTGCTTTCGTAAATTATTTTACCTGCTTCTTGTCCTGTGCTATTTCTTACCAATTGAATACAGTCTGCGCCACGCACTCCTTTACCCACTTCCAAAATTTGATCAAAGGGGAAGCTCGCTTTTAATAGTTCTTCTAATAATAATTCTTGCACTTCTCCTTGCATTTGCATACTGCCTTGCTCGGCCTTACGCTTCATTTCATCGGCTAGTTTACGTTGGTCTTCTAATTGCTTTTCTAGTTCTTTTACTTTTAATTGATATTCTTGATCCTTTAATGAAACTCTTTCGGCTTCTTCCTTTTGTATTTGTGCTTTTAAACTTTCTCTTTCTTTATTTAATTTTCTTTGCAGTTCTAATTCTAATTCCGCTTCTTTGTTTTGAATCGCTTGCACTTGTTTTAAAAACTCCAATTCTTTTTGTTGAAATTCTTTAACCTGCTTGCTCATATTTTCTTGACTCTCTTGAGCCAATTTTAATTTATGATTGTATTCTTCCCCTAAATCTTTTTTTAATTGATTAGAAATATCCGTTTCTATTTTAATCTTTTGCTCTTTTTGCCATTCAGTCATTTTACCACGCAATTCTTTTTCCACTTCTTCACGAATAGCATCGGTGGGTTCAAAGCTGTGTTGACATTTAGGACAGGATACGGTATAGTTTGGCATAGGAATACTTTCAGGTCACACAAAGATGCAAAAAATAGCATTAGGGTCAACAAAATTATGTAGGTTTGCGACCCTGCGGAGGTGGCGAAATTGGTAGACGCACTACCTTGAGGTGGTAGCGCCTATAACTGGGCGTGGGAGTTCGAATCTCCTCTTCCGCACAAAGCCACCCCGAAATTTCGGGGTGCTTTTGTTTAAACGACCGCGTCAAGAACTTGTTCTTGTAAGCGGGAGAATAAACAAAAGAAAACTAATCACGTAGTGATTGTTTGGGGTGGCTTTGGGTAAGCAACCACTCAGAGATGCTGCGAATAAAATGAGCAGCATCGAGATATGATTGGTTGGAGTGATGTGAATGAAATGAACAGCACTAAACTGATTGGGTGGGGTGGCTTTGGGTAAGCAACCACTCAGAGATGCTGCGAATAAAATGAGCAGCATCTCTGAGACGACCGCGTCAAGAACTTGTTCTTGTAAACAATAAAGGGGGCCTTTTGGGCCCCCTTTATTGTTGATGTTAGATGGGTAAGTAAATTACAAACTGCTAATTAATTCGTTTCCTGATCTTACATAGTCTGCATTCTTTCCTTCTTCTGCTAATTTGATACAAACAGTAGCACTTTCTTTTGCTCCTTTTTTATCGCCTAATTCTTTTTGAGCTTTAGCTTTTAATAAGAATAACCAATAAGCTTTTGCATTTCCTTCAATAGCTTTATTCACATTAGCAAGTGCTTTTGCATAATCTTTATCTAAGTCATAATAAAAATTAGCTGCGGCAGAATAGGTATTGGAAGTGACATTTGCACCAGCAATAGAAGCTTCAATTTGTTTGCGAATAGTAGTTTTAATATCAGTTTGAATAGGGATGTTCACTAATACTTTACCCCATTTTAAATTAATTGTTGCTGATTCGGGAGTGATATTACCCACACTTATCAAAAATGTTTCTGTAAAATTACTTGTCATTTCTGGAGCCACTTTTAAACGAACCACATCTTCTGCTTCTTTATAGTCAAAGCTTCCCCAGCTTTTTGAATTCGTATTAAAAATAATAGTCCATTCTTTTTCACCTGGAATAGTAAACAATGCATAATCACCTGCTGCTAAAGTTTTTCCACCAATTGTTACAGCATCAGAAAATGTGACTTTTGTAGCACCATTGGCACCTGTTCTCCAAACAATACCATAAGGAGCTAATAAAGATCCATTTCCAAATACAGTACGTCCTTTAATGCCTGGGCGAGAATAAGTAATTTCAATTTTTCCTAAACCAAAATCCTGAATTAAAGTTTGAGTAGGGCTTGCAGCTGGCATTTTAACTTGTGCCGTTGCAGAAAGTCCTAATACAGTCATTAAAACAAAAAGTATTTTTTTCATCATTTATTTATTTTAGACAACAAACCTACTTGATTTTTGAGAATTACAAGGTTATTTTTTTTGAAAAGCGGGGTGAAAACGATCCAGTGTGTCTCTTAAAAATTCCCTATTTAAATGCGTATAAATTTCGGTGGTGGTGATACTCTCATGGCCTAACATTTCCTGAACTGCTCTTAAATCGGCGCCGCCTTCTACTAAATGAGTGGCAAAAGAATGTCTAAAGCTATGCGGGGAGATGGACTTTTTAATACCTGACTTTTGAATCAAATCCTTAATAATATAAAAAATCATCACTCGGCTTAATCCTTTCCCTCTATTATTTAAGAATAGGATATCCTCGCAATCCTTTGCTGGAGTTTGATGCACTCTAATGGTATCCTTATAAATTTTAATATATTTTATGGCATCGGAACCAATAGGAACCAAACGTTCTTTGTCGCCTTTCCCTATGACTCTTATATACCCAATATCTAAGTACAAGCAAGAGATTTTCAAATTGATAGCTTCGGTGACTCTTAATCCCGAACTGTACATGGTTTCCAGAATGGCTTTATTACGACCGCCTTCGGGTTTACTTAAGTCAATATGACCTATTAAAGTTTCAATTTCTTCAAAACTAAGAACATCGGGTAGTTTGCGTCTTGTTTTGGGAGAGGGCAAAAGAGTAGTAGGGTTGTGGGAGCATATTTGCTCTAATACACAATATTTGAAAAAAGATTTTATACCAGAAATGATTCTTGCTTGAGAAGTGGGGGCCATATCTAATGCACCAATACATTGAATAAAACTTTGCAAATGGTCTAGAGTCACTTCTTCGGGAGCAATAGCGATATCCTGGGTCACTAAGTAGGCTGAAAGTTTATCAATGTCTCTTAAGTAAGCTTCTACCGAATGATCACTTAATGATTTTTCGAGTTGCAAAAATGCCTTAAATCCTTTTTTGTAAACGGCCCAATGCATGTTGCTGATATAAAAGATTTGATAGTTAAGCTATAATGATTTTATTTCGCGTCAGATTTAAACATTATATGAAAGTAAATTTAAGGTCATTTAAGCAGAAAGCAAGTCGTAACGCAAAACAATTCAGAAGTTTTTTAACAAGATTAGGGAATAAAAATCCAAAGGGATTAGATGCTGCTGCACAAAAAATTAATGTAGAAGTATTTCAGGAAGTAGATTGTTTAACCTGTGCGAATTGTTGTAAAACAATGACACCAACTTTTACCAATACAGATATTAAAAGAATTTCGGCACATTTAAATACCACTCCAGCTGCCTTTAAGAAAGAATGGTTGGTGTATGATAAAAAAGATAAAGACTGGATGAATCGATTACAGCCTTGTCAGTTTTTAAATTTAAAAACCAATATGTGTTCTATTTATGAAGTAAGACCTGCTGATTGTTCAGGTTTCCCTCATTTAGCGAAACGCAAGATGACAGAATATATGCATGTGCACAAGCAAAATGTAGATTTATGTCCTGCAACTTATAAAATGGTAGAGAAAATGCAAGCTTGGGCAGAAATGAACTAGGATCTTCCTTTGAATTCGTCCATGCTTTTATGCATGCCAAACCATTTACCTACAACAGTATCAAACCATCTTACAGGTAACAATCCTTTCACGAAGTATATCCAGTATACAATACCCGGCATGCGAACATATAGTTTGTCATGTTCAATGCCGTATATAATTTTTCGAACTGCAACATGCGGTTTTACGATGGGTATGATGGAACTTTTAACACCTTCAAACATTCCTGTGCTAATATAAAAAGGAGTGACGGTGGTTATCTTTACTTGTGAACGTGTTTCTTCCATTTCTAGTCTTAAGGATTCACTCCAACCCACCACACTAAATTTGCTTGCAGCATACACACTCATTTTTGGGTTACTCACCATTCCTGCAGCAGAAGCGATATTCACAATATGTCCTTGACGAGTTTGAATCATCTCGCCTAAAAATTCTTTGGTAATATGCATTAAGGCGCTACTATTAATACCCATCGTTTTATCAATATCAGCATGGGTGTGATCCATAAAAAATTTACCTACAATGACGCCTGCATTATTTATTAAGATATCAATTTTGCCTACATCTTGTTTTACTTTTTCGGCTGTTTGGATGACTTCATTGGTATTCATCACATCCACTTTATATATTTTCACTCTATAACCCGCTTCTGTAAATTCTTGAGCAGTGGACTGCATTAAATTTTCGTTGATATCCCAAATTACTAAAGTATGAAGTCCTTTTTTGAGTAATTGAAGTCCCATTCCTTTCCCAATACCAGATGCGCCTCCAGTGATTAAAGCATTTTTTGCATGAATCTGACTCATAAGTAAAATTTAAATAAGCAAGTAATTGTTATGACTTAACAATTTAACGATTTTAAAGGGTTTTTGAAAATTAAAAGTAAACATCCTGTATAAATAACAAGTCCCATTCGTTATGGGTGTTTAAAAATATGGATACCACATCAAATTGTAGATATTTCCATTGGGGGTGTTGATATTGAAAAATAGCACCTGCATTTTTTAAAAATTGCATCTTAGGGGATTGAATACTTTGTTCAGGATAGCCAAAGGCAATAGAGCTTCTAGTTTTTACTTCAACAATATGCAGCATCCCGTTTTTGCTTGCTATAATATCAATTTCTAAATGTTTATAGCGCCAGTTTCTAAATAAGATTTCAAATCCATTTAAAAGCAAATAATCGGCAGCCATATTTTCGCCAAAAAACCCAGTATCTTTGTGATTCATCTTCCTATTTTAATTTTAAAAGTAAGAGATTAACACATATGCAAAGAGCGTATAAATTACAGGGAAAACATAGGCATTATGACTGGGGTGGTAGTGAATTCATTCCAAAATTGATGTCTTTACCCAATCCTGATAAAAAACCTTTTGCGGAGTATTGGATGGGTGCACATGTTTCGGCACCTTCCATCATTGAAACAGAATTAGGGAATGTTTCTATCATAGATTTTATTCAACAACATCCTACTGAATTATTAGGGAAGGAGGTGGTCACACAATTTTCAAATCTGCCTTATTTGTATAAAATATTGGATGTGTCAAAAATGTTGAGCATTCAAGTGCATCCTAGTAAGGAAAATGCAATGATCGGATTTGCTAAAGAAGAATCGTTAGGGGTCGAATTAAATGCATCTCATCGAAATTATAAAGATCAAAATCACAAACCAGAAGTGATGGTGGCTTTAAGTGAGTTTTGGTTACTTCATGGTTTTTTAGCACCTGAATTATTAGAAGCAAGACTTCAAGAATATAATTACTTCCATCCTTTGATAGATCATTTTAGAGGCATAGATTATCAAGGCTTGTACCAGTTTTTTATGCAATTGTCGAATGAGGACTCAGACAGAATATTGAAACCTCTTATGATAGATGCTGTGTCTTCGGTTAAAAATGGAGCGGTTCATAAATCACATCCACATTATTGGGCAAATAAATATTATGAGGGAGTGGTTCCAGAAAAAAATATTGATAAAGGAATTTTTTCCATCTATATTTTAAACATCCTTCATGTTCAACCTAATGAAGGTATTTTTCAAGGAGCTGGTTTATTACATGCATATTTGGAAGGACAAAATATTGAGTTGATGGCGAATAGTGACAATGTATTAAGAGGAGGATTAACGCCAAAGCATATTGATATACCCGAATTATTACAGCATGTACATTTTGTCCCCACTTATCCTACTATTTTAAAAGGGGAAGCTTTGAACGAAATGGAAATGCATTACCCCTGTCCGGTTCCTGATTTTGGTTTAACCAAAATAGCTATGAAAGCCGGCCAATCTTATACAATGACGAGTCATTCCATAGAAATGTTGCTGGTTTTGAAAGGTGTTTTGAGCATAGATAATTTGGTACTAAAAGCCGGGGAAGTAGCCATGGTATTGGCTGGGCAAACTGTTACCATAGAGGCTCAAGAAGAGGTTTTGGCTTTTAAATCCTATGTTCCCTAAGGTTATTCACATTTGAGGAAAATCATTATTGAAAAATATAGCCTTGAATCCTTATTTTTGAAAACCTTATTTATATATTTAACTAAGTAACCCATCATTTACTCGATCGAAAAGAATATACAATGAAATTGAACAAACAAATAATAGTAGCCTTAGTCATCATGATTGCAACTAGTGCATTATATCGTGTATTACCTGGAAGACCTTATGGATTTGCACCACAAATTGCAATCGCATTATTTGGAGGTTCTTTATTTGCAAATAAAAAACAATTTGCATTTTTACTTCCATTAATATCTATGTTTATTTCGGATGTATTATATCAAGTGTTATTTCAATTTCACTTAACAAACATGCAAGGTTTTTATGAAGGGCAATTGTTAAATTATATTTTAATTGCAGGAACTGCTGTGTTTGGATTTGGTTTACAATCAAATAAGTTATCTAAATTTATAGTTGGATTTTTAGCAGCTCCTACAGCTTACTTTTTAGTGTCTAACTTTTTAGTATGGTCTTCTGGAGGCGGATATCATCATGCACTTAACATGACTGGTTTAGTTCAAACTATGGTAGATGGTTTACCATTCTATCCTTATAGTGTTGCTGGAACTTTGGTATTTGGAGCTATGTTATTTGGAAGCTTCCGTTTAATGGTTCCCAACTTCAAAAGTATCTAGTATAAAAAGTATCTATTATAAATAATATCTAGTAAGGAAAGAATCTAGTTCTTCATTATTGTATTTCAGCGTTCACTTTATTGTATCGCTTCGTATTCAGCATCAATATGCCATGGGCCATTGTCTGCAGCAAGGGTCGCTAATTCGTCGCATCTATTATTGTGGGGGTTATCAGCATGACCTTTCACCCAATGAAAATGTATCTTGAATTTTTCTGCTATATCATGGTATTGCAGCCATAAGTCCTTATTCTTTTTCCCGCCTTTAAAATTGGTCTTGATCCAATTATCTAACCATTTTTTCTCTACGGATTCTACCACATATTTGCTATCTGTATAAATATGTATGGGAAAATCATTTTTTTTGAGTGTATGAAGTGCCTTTATAACGGCCAATAATTCCATTCTATTATTAGTCGTTTTTCTAAATCCTTCGGATATTTCCTTCGCTTTGCCACCCCACATAAGTAAGGCGCCATAACCACCAGGGCCAGGGTTTCCTCGGGAAGAGCCATCCGTATATATCACTACTTTCTCCATAATAAGTTGAAAATGAGGCTATAATTAATATCTAAACTATTGATAATAAGCAATATACAAATTTACCAACTTAGTTATCCAAAATATAGGAAGTTTTTATATTAATGTGTTCTTTTTACACACTATTTATTTAACTTTAGGTCCACTTGTTGAAATTTAATAATTAACGATTGTATTGCAAAAAAGATGGATATGCAGACTGTTGAACATAATAAGTCCATATTGAAGAAGAAGATTGACAAAAAAGCACCCCTCCAAAAAGTAAGCTTTCAATTAAAATATCAAACCACTTATGGTCAGACCTTATTTATATATGGGGATCATCCCATATTAGGTAATAATCAAATTGATAAAGCGATTCCTTTAGTTTACTTGAATGATTCTTATTGGGTATTACATTTAGATATAACAGAACCTATTACGCAGGATAAAATCACGTATCATTATTTTATCTTAAATCCAGATGGTACAAAAGTGTTTGATTGGGGGAAGGATAAAGTGTTTCATCCTTTACGAGTTCAATCTACTGACTTAGTCATTTTAGATGCTTGGAATTTTACAGGCTATACTGAAAATGTTTTTTATTCAGAGCCATTTATAAATGTTTTACTACCTCAACCACATCAACAAAAACCTTCTAATGGTATTGAGTCTAATACGACCCATATTTTTAGAGTTAAAGCACCTTTACTAGAACCACAACAAACACTTTGCATGGTGGGAGAAGCTCCATTGTTAGGTAAGTGGGGTGTTAAGAAACCTTTGTTGTTGACTAAAATTTCGGATGCACCTTATTATGAAATAAGTTTAGATTTAAATAAATGTACTTTTCCTTTTGTATATAAGTTTGGTGTGTTTGATACCCAAAAAAATACTTTTATTGATTTTGAAAATGGAAACAATAGAGTGTTATATGAAAGTGTTCAAAAAGATAAACTTGTTATTATTAATGATGGCTTTGCACAATTAAGCAACAACCATTGGAAAGGGGCTGGTGTAGCGATACCAGTATTTTCTTTACGTTCCTCACACGGAGCAGGAGTAGGAGAGTTTGCTGATTTAAAATACTTGGTGGATTGGGCTAAAAAAGTGGGGTTGAAATTGATTCAATTATTGCCCTTAAACGATACCACAGCAACACATACTTGGAAAGATTCTTATCCTTATGCTGCTATATCTGCATTCGCTTTGCATCCTATGTTTATTCATTTGCAAGATGTCATTCAAAAAGGGCAAGAGAAATTGTTAAGGCCTTTTCAAAAACAAATGGATGCTTTAAATGCACTTGCTGAAATAGATTACGAAGCAGTGATGCAATTAAAGTGGGAGGTATTAAGATTGTTGTATGCTAAAAATGGAAAAAAGGATTTAGAATCCATTGAATTCAAAATGTTTTTTCAAAATAATGCGCATTGGTTAATTTCTTATAGTGCATTTTCTTATTTAAGAGATTTACATGGGTCGGTAGATTTTAATACCTGGCCATCTCATGCAAAATATGTGCAAAAGGAAATAGATGCATTAACAGATCCTTCTGCCAAAACTTACCAGGATATTGCGTTTTATTATTTTGTTCAATATCATTTGCATTTACAATTAAGTGCTTCTACTCAATATGCTCATGAGCATGGAGTGGTTGTGAAAGGAGACATTCCCATTGGAGTATATCGTTATGGAGCAGATGCTTGGCAACATCCTAATTTATTTCACATGGATATGCAGGCAGGTGCGCCTCCAGATGATTTTGCGGTCAAAGGGCAAAACTGGGGTTTCCCTACTTACAATTGGAATACCATGGCGAGCAATGATTACAATTGGTGGAAATTGCGTTTTGAGCAAATGAGTTTTTACTTTGATGCTTTTAGAATAGATCATATTTTAGGTTTCTTCCGTATTTGGAGTATCCCAATGAATCAGGTAGAAGGAATCATGGGCCGTTTTGTTCCAGCAATACCAGTGACTTTGCAGGAAATAAATAGTAAAGGGATTTCATTGGATCATTATCGATTTACAAAGCCATATATCAATGAAACCGTTTTATTGAAAGAATTTGGATACGATAATGATTATGTCAAACAACATTATTTAAAATTTTTAGGAGAGGGGCATTATGAATTAATACCCGCTTTTGAAAATCAAAGATTGGTGGAAAGTCATTTTGAAAACTTGCCAGATGATGAATGGCATGCAAAAATTAAAAATGGCTTATATAATTTAATCAGTAATGTTATTTTATTTGATGGTGAAAAAGCACAAACTTTTCATTTTAGATTTAATATAGGAGCTACTTCCTCATTTCAACACTTAGATGAAAAGACCAAGCAGGTTTTAAACGAGCTATACAATCATTACTTTTTTATTCGTCAGGATCAAGCTTGGGAAAAAGAAGCATTGAATAAATTACCGATGCTTAAAAAGTCCACGAACATGTTGATTTGTGGAGAGGATTTAGGATTAGTGCCTGCTTGTGTTCCTCATGTTATGCATCAATTAGGGATGTTAAGTTTAGAAGTACAAAGAATGCCCAAAGCTTCTAATACCACTTTTAGTCATCCAAATGATGCCCCTTATTTAAGTGTAGTGACACCAAGTTCACATGATACAAGTACTATTAGAGGTTGGTGGGAAGAAGACCGATTTAAAACGCAACATTTTTATAATGATGAAATTGGACAATTGGGAGAAGCGCCTATTTTTTGTGAAGGTTGGATTAATAAAGCCATTTTAGCGCAACATTTATATTCGCCTGCTATGTGGGCTATCTTCCAGTTGCAAGATTATTTAGGCGTGGACGACGCTTTAAGAAGAGTAAACCCTAAAGAAGAACAAATTAATATCCCTGCCAATCCTAAACATTATTGGAGATATAGGATGCATCTTACCTTGGAAAATTTACTGCAAGAAAAGAACTTTAATCAAGAATGGTTTAATACCATCAAAGCTAGTGGGCGCTAGGCTTTAAATACTAGTTTTTAAGGTGTGGGTTTTGTATCTTAGCAAAAATATATTTTGTGCAATTAGATTTTTGGGAACAGCAATTACCTTTTGAATATCCATTTACAATTTCTAATGGACGAACCAAAACACATCAATCAAGTATAATGGTTCGCTTGTCCTTAGGCAATTGGTCAGGCTTTGGAGAAGCCCCGGCAATTGTTTACTATCAAGTAACAGTAGCGCACATGATGGAGCAACTCGAAAAAAACAGAAAGCTGATTGAAAAATTCGCATTAATAGATCCCGAACGTTTTTGGCATTTCTTACACCATTTATTTCCACAAGATCCATTTTTAGTTTGTGCCCTAGATATGGCAGGATGGGATTTGTTTGGACAAATGAAAAAGCAATCCTTACATGAGATGTGGCAAACACCTTGGGAAGTGAATCAGGTTCCTATTTGTGATTATACTTTAGGAATTGACCCCATTGAAAAAATGGTACAAAAAATGGAAGCACATCCATGGCCCATTTATAAAGTAAAAGTAGGGACGGACTATGATATTGAAATGATTGCCGCTTTAAGAAAACACACCACGCATCCTATAAGGGTAGATGCAAATGCAGGATGGACTACCGAAGAAGCATTACAAAAAATTCCAGCATTGGCTGAGTTAGGTGTAGAATTGGTAGAACAACCTTTAGCGAAAGACAATTGGGAAGGAATGAAAATATTAAAACAAGCGTCGGTGTTGCCTTTGTTTGCTGACGAGTCCTGTGTATTTGAAAAGGATGTGGCTTTATGTGCTGAACATTTTCATGGCATCAATATTAAATTAACCAAATGCAGTGGTTTAACACCTGCCTTAAGAATGATTAAA
This sequence comes from Chitinophagaceae bacterium, assembly GCA_947372105.1. Taxonomy (GTDB): domain Bacteria; phylum Bacteroidota; class Bacteroidia; order Chitinophagales; family Chitinophagaceae; genus Sediminibacterium. The sequence goes on along the minus strand of CANBSH010000017.1, from coordinate 10,444 downwards.
GAAGCCAGAGCCTTAGGATTAAAAGTGATGATGGGAAGTATGAATGAGAGTGTGATAGGATCAGCTGCAATTGCTCAATTTTTACCGCAATTAGATTATGTAGATATGGATGGCCCTTTATTAATGACTGAATTAAATGGGGTAGGGTTGGATTTTGAATTTCAGCAAAACAAAGGACAGATACAACCTTTAACTGCTCCAGGGTTAGGAGTGCAATATCGACCTCCTTTTAAAAAGTAATGACAATGACGCCAGAAAGAAGCGAAAAATTAATAAAAGTATTAAGTAAACGTCAAGCCAACTTGACGGTGGTATTAGAGAATGTAGATGATCCTCATAATGTCTCTGCTGTCTTGCGTACCTGTGATGCAGTGGGTATTCAGGATGTATATGTTTTAACGACTAAAATCCCCCGACATAAAAAATGGGGCTATCGGAGTAGTAGTAGCGCTTTAAAATGGCTGACGATTCACGAATTTGATGATTTAGAGAATTGCGTTACAGCACTCAGAAAAAATTTTAAAACTATTTTGACAACACATTTATCAAGTGATGCAGTGAGTTTGCATGATATTAATTTCACCCAATCGGTGGCATTGGTATTTGGCAATGAACATGCAGGGGTGACAGATGAATTTAGAGCTTTAGCAGATGGGAATTTTGTAATCCCTCAAATGGGAATCATTCAAAGTTTAAATATATCGGTGGCGTGTGCAGTGAGTATTTATGAAGCCATGCGTCAAAAAATGAATGCAGGTCATTATGATCAAGCCACATTGCCTCCTGCGCAAATGAATGCTTTGTTAGAACAGTGGGGTTTTGAAGAGGAAACACCTGAGATGTATGTGAATTCTAAACAAAAAAGAAGTTAAGCAAAGTAATTTCTAGATTTTTAAAAATAAGATTGCTGATTTATTTGAAGTCTTACATTCTTTCTGGAACTGCAATGCCTAAAGCTTGCATCCCTTTTTGTAAGGTAGCAGCTGTCAATATTCCTAATTGGATACGCAAATTCTTTTTCTCTTCCGATTCTGCATTCGCAATGGATAATTCAGCGTAAAAAGTATTGAATAATTTAGCCAAGTTAAAAGTATAGATGGCTACTTTAGAAGGGTCTAGCGTATCGGCTGCTTCATTGATTACTGCAGGGAAAGTAGATAATTCAATAGCCAATTGTTTTTCAAGCGGCAATAAGGTACCAGTCGTTTTAACGTTGTTGGTTCCTGTCTTTTTCAAAATACTTTTAATACGTGCATGGGTATATTGAATAAAAGGGCCGGTGAATCCATGAAAGTCAATGCTTTCTTCAGGATTAAAAATCATTTTCTTTTTAGGGTCTACTCTTAGTAAGAAGAATTTTAAGGCGCCTAAACCAATGGTGTTATATAGTTCTAACAATTGAGCTTCATCAAATTCACTTACTTTGCCTAAGGATTCAGTTTTTTCTTTTGCAATTTGAATCATCGCATCTACTAAATCATCTGCATCTACCACAGTGCCTTCTCTGCTTTTCATTTTACCCGTAGGCAGTTCCACCATGCCATAACTTAAATGATAAATACCATCAGAGGCAGGAAGCTGTAGTTTTTGACAAATTAATTTGAGTACTTTAAAATGATAATTTTGTTCATCACCCACTACATAAATACTAGCATCTGTATTAAATTCTTTCTGTTTTAATTCGGCTAAGCCAATATCCTGAGTAATATATACCGATGTGCCATCCTTACGTCTAACAATTTTTTCATCTAATCCATCTTGGGTTAAATCGATCCAAACCGAATTGTCTTCTTTTTGGTAAAATACCTTTTTAGCTAAACCTTGATCTACTAATTCTTTACCTAATAAATAAGTATTGCTTTCGTAATAAGTTTTAAAGAAATCGGATCCTATTTTTTGATAAGTCACGTCAAATCCAGCATATACCCACTCATTCATTCTTTTCCAGAGATCCATGGTTTGCGCATCCCCTTGTTCCCATTTTAATAATAAGGCCTGCGCTGCTTTTTGAATAGGGGCTTCTTTTTCAGCGTCATCTTTCGACATTCCCTTTGCTATTAATTCTTCTACCTCTGCTTTATAAGCGTCATTGAATTTTACATAATAATCACCTACAAAATGGTCTCCTTTTTGATTCGTATCCTGAGGCGTTGCTCCGTTCGCAAATAACTGCCATGCAATCATACTTTTACAAATATGAATTCCACGATCATTCACAATACATGTTTTTACAACTTCATTGCCTTGTAGTTTTAATATTTCGGCAATACTCCATCCTAAAAAGTTATTTCTTAAATGGCCTAAGTGTAAAGGCTTGTTCGTATTTGGGGAGGAATATTCTATCATCACTTTACGAGGAGTAAGGGTAGAAGGGAGTAAATTTTTCGAATCTGTTGTATGAATAAAATCTAACCAAAAAGTATCTTGAATAGTAAAGTTTAAAAATCCTTTGACTATATTAAATTGACTTATCAAATGAGGTGCTTGAGCTAACATAGCAGCTCCTAATTCATTGCCTAATACTTCGGGACTTTTACCTAATTGTTTTACAAAGGCAAATAGCACAATCGTATAGTCTCCTTCAAATTCGGGTTTAGTCGCATTTACTAATACTTGTTCGGGAGCGATGTTAACCCCATACAAAGTATGTAAGCATTTTGAAGTGTTCTCTTTTAAATTCGTTATCAAATTCATAAAATAGTGTTGCCTTCTGCAAAAGTAATTAATTAAGATTACCTTTGAGCATCGATGTTGAAACTACATGAAATAATACGAAAAATCATCCTAGATGTTATTGAATGGTTCTATCCATTATTTAAGAAAGTGATGACCCTGCAAACCTTCCGTTATGCAGCTTGTGGAGGTGCTAATACCGTGTTAGATATTTTATTGTTTTTCGTTTCTTATAATTTCATATTACATAAGGCCATTATTCATATAGGTTGGCTCACGGTGAGTCCCCATATAGCCTCTTTTATTATTAGTTTTTGTATCACTTTTCCCTTAGGTTTTTATTTAAGTAGATATGTGGTTTTCCAGGAAACTAGCGTTGCTAAACGTACTCAGTTAATGAAGTACTTTTTTGTTGTTTTTGGTTGTGTCATGTTGAACTATATTTTCCTTAAATTTTTCGTGGATTATTTAGGCTGGTATCCAACACTTGCTAAAATTGTAACTACCTTTTTTGTGGTCATATTTAGCTATACCAGTCAAAAAAACTTCACTTTCAAAGGGGCTTCTGAGGCTTAATTTTCTGCCTTTTCTACATTTTTACTGGGGTTTTATGACAATTCAGAGGCTTATTATGGCCAATTCAAGGCTATTTATGACAAAATTGCACCTTAAGGCTTATGGCATAATGATTGCCAATAATAGAGTAATTAAACATTGAAAATCAATCGTTATGGCAAAAATAATAGGAATCGACTTAGGTACCACGAATAGTTGTGTATCAGTTATGGAAGGTGGCGAACCAGTGGTAATCGCTAATGATGAAGGGCGCAGAACCACCCCCTCGGTAGTAGCATTTTTAAAAAATGGAGAACGTAAAGTAGGAGATCCTGCTAAACGTCAAGCTATTACCAATCCTCAAAACACAATTTCAAGTGTGAAACGTTTTATGGGTCGTCGTTTTAATGAAGTAGGAAGTGAATTAAGTTTAGCAAGTTATAAGGTAGTGCAAGGTGAAAATGATACTGTACGAGTATCTATCGATGATCGTATGTATACGCCTCAAGAAATTTCTGCCATGATTTTGCAAAAGATGAAAAAAACAGCAGAAGATTATTTAGGAACAGAAGTAACAGAAGCGGTGATTACCGTTCCTGCTTATTTTAATGATGCACAACGTCAGGCTACTAAAGAAGCGGGTGAAATTGCTGGATTAAATGTTCGTCGTATTGTGAACGAACCTACTGCAGCAGCTTTAGCATATGGCTTAGATAAAAAGAATATAGAACAAAAAATTGCTGTATTTGACTTAGGAGGTGGAACTTTTGATATTTCTATCTTGGATTTAGGAGATGGCGTATTTGAAGTGAAATCTACTAATGGAGATACTCATTTAGGGGGAGATGATTTTGATAAAGTGATTATGGATTATTTAGCGGATGAATTTAAAAAACAAGAAGCTATTGATTTGAGAAAAGATCCTATGGCTTTACAACGTTTAAAAGAAGCGGCTGAAAAAGCGAAAGTGGAATTGAGTTCTTCTTCAGAAACAGAAATCAACTTACCTTATATTACTGCTGTGGACGGCGTTCCTAAGCACTTAGTTTTAAAATTAACACGTGCTAAATTTGAATCTTTAGCAGATAATTTATTTACTCGTTGTTTAAAACCTTGTGAAGCCGCATTAAAAGATGCTGGATATTCTACTTCACAAATTGATGAAGTAATATTAGTAGGAGGATCTTCTAGAATTCCTAAAGTACAAGAAATAGTAGAAAAATTCTTTGGTAAAAAACCGAACCGTAGCGTGAACCCAGATGAAGTGGTTGCTATTGGTGCAGGTATCCAAGGTGCCGTATTAACGGGTGATGTTAAAGATGTATTATTATTAGACGTGACTCCATTAAACTTAGGTATTGAAACCATGGGAGGTATCATGACTACCATGATTACTTCTAACACAACCATTCCTACTAAAAAGATGGAAGTATATTCTACTGCTAGTGACAATCAACCTGGTGTACAAATTCATGTATTACAAGGAGAGCGTCCAATGGCGAATCAAAATAAGAGTTTGGGTATGTTTAATTTGGATGGCATTCCGCCAGCTCCAAGAGGGGTACCTCAAATTGAAGTTACATTTGATATTGATGCGAACGGTATCTTAAACGTAAGTGCGAAAGACAAAGGAACTGGAAAAGAACAAAAAATTAGAATTGAAGCGGGTAGTGGTTTGTCTAAGGAAGAAATTGAAAAAATGAAAGCCGAAGCAAAAGCCAATGAAGCTACTGATAAAATTGAAAGAGAAAAAGTAGAAAAATTAAACCAAGCGGATAGTTTAATTTTCCAAACAGAAAAACAATTAAAAGAGTTTGGAGATAAAATTTCTGCTGATAAAAAAGCGCCTATTGAAACCGCTTTAAATAATTTAAAAGAAGCACATAAGTCTCAAGACATTGCTCAAGTTGATAAAGCTTTAGAAGCGATGAATACTGCTTGGACTGCTGCTAGCGAAGAAATTTATAAAGCTCAAGCGGAAGGTGCTGGTGGCCCAGAAAATCAAAGTGGTGATCAAGCTGGTGGACAACCAAATGGGGGAGCAAGCAACGATACTGTTGAAGATGCTCAGTTTGAAGAAGTGAAATAAACATTATGGAGCCTTCATTGGATCCAAATTGTTCATAAAATAAGATAAGCCCTTTCAGATAATACTGAGAGGGCTTATTCGTTTAAATTACTTAGTTTGTTGTACTTTCGCGCCGTATAATTATAATAATAATGAAGCGAATTGACAGACATAGGGCTATTTTAGGCGTTGATAATCAAGCTACTTTAGGTGACTTGAAAAAGGTGTATCGTAAGATTATGATGGAATGGCATCCTGATAAATTTCAGGAGAGCGAAGAGTCTAAAAAGATGGCCGAAGAGAAATCAACTAAGTTAATTGCTTCTTATCATTTTTTAGTGAGTGTTCATCCCGAAACACATGCCGCTACTATTACTGAGTATAATGCCACCATATCGGAAGCTAGTATTGATGATTTTGAATTTAAATCAGAAATTTTACGTGTTGTTTTTTCAGATGGTAATGAATATGAATACTATGGTGTTCCTAAAGCTATCTATGTTAAGTTAGTGAACTCTGATACACCTGATCGTTTTGCAAGACGACATATTTACGAAAACTATTTATACAGAAGTACAAGTAAGGTAGTAGGGGGTAGTTAATTTTCTATACTTAACTTAATAAATTTACTACTATCTTTAGTATGTAAAATGAGCATATGGTTCAGTTGTTTTTTCTTGGTGGGATGTTTTCGGCTTTTTTGACGGTCTATTTATTATTATTTAATAAAAAAGAGACTAAAAGCTATTCAGATTATTTATTGGCAATATTATTTGGTTTATATATTTATTGCACGCTTCTATATTTATTAATTTATTCAGGGTTCATTAATTCGGTTCCCTTTTTATATAAAACAGGAGCACCTCTTAATTTTATTCTTCCTCCTCTAGCATATTTGTATATAAGGTCTGTTTTGTATAATGAGAAAAAGTTTTCAAAATGGGATATAGTACATTACATTCCATTTATTTTATTTTTAATAAACTATTTACCTTTTTATTTGATACCCATCAATGAAAAGGCAGAAATAGTAAACGCTGTTGTGTTAGATCAATCTTTGATTTATAAAAATAATGCAGGAGTTCTACCAGAATATATTTTATTTATATTAAGATTTTTTCAAACCATTATTTATTTAGTATTTAATTGGGGGTTAATTAAAAAATATAAAAAGAATAATATAAGTAAGCAGGTGCAAGATCAAATTACTTCTGTTATTAAATGGCTTAAATTTTTTAATTGGACAGGAGTGGTTAATTTAGGTGGATCAATATTGTTGATTTTATTAATGTTAGTATTTAATGGATCTTTTATTGTAGCATCTTTAAATTTAATTCCTGGTTTAATTATAGCACTTAGTTTTTTTGCAATTAGCAGTTATCTATTAGTAAATCCTCAAGTATTATTTGGGTTACCTTTTGTGAAATATACTGAATTACCTTCTGCCATTTCTGACGATGAGGTGCAAAAAATCCACTTCATTACTGAAGACTATACAAAGGAAATTGAGCATATTAGATCCTATTTTTTGGAACATAAACCCTATTTAAAAAGTAGTATTAATATTAACCAGGTTTCAGTTGAATTAGGAATTCCAGCCCGCGAACTTTCATTTATATTAAATAATCACTTTGGGTTACGTTTTAATGATTTTGTGAATAATCATAGGATAACCTATGTTACTGAGCGTCTAAATCCGAATTATTTGAAAAATTATACCATAGAAACTTTGTCTTTGGAAGCAGGTTTTACCTCCAAAAGCACCTTTAATGCCGCTTTTAAGAAAGTACATAATTGTACTCCTTCCGAATATCTATCAAATTCATTTTAGCCTAAATCACTGGTATACAACCAATATATTGTGCGATTATCTGAATATCGCACCCTAATTCTGATTTCCGTACGCATTGATAGACTAAAATCTAAGAATTCCTTTTATTACTTTCTAATTTACAGTTACTAATATTGGTACTTATTATATATTGTTTAACAAATATATAAACTATATATAATATGTATATTTTTATATATAAATATCTGATTTACATTAGATTATAATAAAATATAATTTACTATTTAGATATTATTCTATAATTTCAGAATAATAATAGAAAAAAGTATACTAATTATAGTAAAAATCCTGAGGCATTATGACCATAAAGAAGACATTTTTTAATAGCAAGATTGTTTATATAATTCTCATTTTTTTAATTAGTTCTTTTAACATTTTACATGCCCAGGATTCGACTTTTGTTAATAAAGATTCCTTGTATTTGAAACATCCTTTTAAGGATTGGGTAGCTAAATCCAAAAGAAGTATAATTCAAAGTTGGTCTAATGGATTTAAAAATTACACCCACAATACTAGCCATGTATTTAGCAGTTTAAATTTATCTATACAAGACATTGATAATTCAAGTTATACATCACATTTTAATTACAGTTTAAAAGATTATAATTCTAATGTTTATAAGCCAGGATATAATGTAGGATTTAGAGTGGATGGGTTATATAAGGATAAAAGACCTTACTCTTTCATTTTTTCATTTAATAAACTTACCACTGGGACCAATTATCAAACTGCTTCAAGTTTAGGACCCATTATTGGATCTTCCTTTACCTCATACAAAGTGGATGATCATTTAAGTACTTTGTTTTTTGCCTATCATAGAAGGTTTTTATTACCCATTGCCGATAAAAATAAATACAAATTCTACTTCATTGCAGGACCAAGTATTCATTGGGTGGTGAGTAGTCCAAGTGCAGATAATAGCATGAATAAAACTTTTGCTAAATCATTTATTAATGGTGATTTAGGGCTTGAATTTGATAATAAATCCTATTATACCATTTTTGTTCATCATAAAACTGGTAAAAACTTTTTTAGTGGGAATATTCCTATCGTATTGAACAATTTAGAAATAGGGATGATGGTTAAAACAAGAGATATATTTTAATCAATAAAAACATGAAAAGAATTTTAAATATTTATTTGGTGACCATTTTATGGATCTCTTCTTTTGCTTGTACTAAACAAGTTGAAAATGCTGATTTGGTGGTAGCCCAAAATATGATTCAAGACAAAACTTGGTATTTGGATTATTATATTAATGGCTCACAGCAAAAAACATATACTGGACAAGCAACCTATTTCATCAATTTTTTAAAAAACCTAACTACGAAGGATTCTGATGGAGTTACTGGTACTTATTCCTTTTCGGTTAATAATAATAATTTATTGGTGCACGTGATGGGTAAGACCAATGCTTCTGCCAATGCAGAATATTTTTATACAGTTGAATCTATAGGTCAAAAGTATATGGTGATGTCGGTAATTATAAATGGCACAACAATTAAATATTATTATTCCTCAAGAGATTAATTCAAGATGCAAAAAAAAATCACCTATTTGATCATTTCAGTATTTATGGCTTTAGTCATTCATGAACAGGTGTATGCGCAATCTCCTATATTTATAATGAGTGCCACAAATATGGCCAATGGATCTCCCATTATTTCATCTGCTATTGATATGCATAGTGCACTAAAATGTATTGATGTACAAACTGGGATTGCCGTGTTGAGTGGAAATGTAAATACAGGCGATTTTGCTATTAATTGTGAAGTGAATTTGAAATTTAATTCACTTGGAATAAAGTTGTATCCAAATCCGGTAGTGAACGCCACAAAAGTAAAATTTATTAATCCTCCGCCATTCGATGAAACATTTAAAGTTTCAATATGGTCGTCAGAGGGTATTTTAATTAAAACTCAAAATGAAATTGGATTAAATCTTTTTAAGGGGGTTGTTTTTAACTTAAATGATTTATTCACGGGAACTTATATTTTAAAAATTGAATCTCCAAAATTTGTAGATGCAATTAAATTTATCAAAGCCAATTAATTGTTATGATTCAAATTGGAAATATTAAAATTAAAATGCTTAAAGTATCATTGGTTTTGGTGCTTTTCATTTTCTCTTTTAATCACACTAATGCTCAAATATCTGGAAATGGAATTTATTTCCAAGCCATTGCACGTGATGTGTATTCAAATCCTGCAAAGGATAGAAAGATATATGTTCAAACAACCATTTTACAGACAACATTAAATGGCAATAAAGTTTTGGTGGAAGAACATCAGACAAATACAGATGGTGCAGGTGTATTTAGTTTAAGCATTGGTTTAGGAACAAGAGTAGGTGGTACGATGTCCAATTTGCAACAAATAGATTGGTCTGCTGGCCCTTATTTTTTAAATATAAAAATTGCAATTACACCTTTATCGCCACTTTCTAGTTGGGATTATAATAAAGAGTGGATTGATATAGGAACCACACAATTTGGAACAGTGCCTTATGCTTTGTATGCTGGAAAAGCGGCAGGAATAGATACCAAATTGAATATTTCAGATACTTCCAAAATGTTATCTTTTTATGCTAATACAAATGTGGTTAATAATATAGCTGCTGCGGTTTCTACAAAATTAACAGTTACAGATACATCAAAAATGTTAGCACCGTATGCAAAATTAGCCTATACAATAGACAGTAATTTTTTCAGACAACAATTGGCAACTAAAGTTAACATAGCAGATAGCAATAAAATTTATGTAACTCCATTACAATTGGCTTTAAAAACTTTTGATACTACATCTTTGAGTAACAGGATTAATCAAAGTGTAAAATTGAACGATACTACAGCAATGTTATCTAATTATGTTAGGTTTAATAATATTTCAACCGTTGCCACTTCTGGATCATATGCAGATTTAACAGGTAAGCCTACTTTGTTTACAGGATCTTATACAGATTTGATAAACAAGCCTACTTTATTCAGTGGGGCATATGCTGATTTAACAGGTAAGCCTACTTTGTTTACAGGATCATATACAGACTTGACAAATAAGCCTACTATATTTAGTGGGGCATATGCTGATTTAACAGGTAAGCCCACTTTGTTTACTGGAAGTTATACTGATCTAACAAACAAGCCTACTATACCAGCTGCACAAATCCAAACTGATTGGACTCAGACTGATAATACTAAGTTAGATTTTGTAAAAAATAAGCCCAATTTATTTAGTGGTTTATATTCTGACTTAACAGGTAAGCCTACTTTATTTACTGGAAGTTATACAGACTTGACA
>CANBSH010000016.1 GCA_947372105.1 Chitinophagaceae bacterium | reverse complement strand
ATTCTTGCAACTCTTACTTTTTACAAGTATTTAGATTAGCGATAGATAATCCTGAATATCATAATGCAAAAACAGGATATTTAAAATGGAAAGAATATGTGAATTCCTTTGGTCTTGGTAAAAAATTAGGAATTGATTTACCCAGTGAAAATAAAGCAAGTATTCCTGATACAGCACAATACAATCGTGATTTTGGCAATCCAAAATATTGGAATAGTTGTTACATGTTAACCTTAGGTATTGGACAGGATAGAATGACAGCGACACCTTTGCAATTAGCCAATGCGATGGCATTTATTGCTAATGAAGGATATTATTACACCCCCCATTTTGTGGACAGCATTGAAAATGAAGATGAAGAAGACAAAGCATTATTAGAAAAATTTAGAATCAAAAATGCTGTCACAAAAATATCTAAACAATATTTTGACATCGTGAAAGATGGTATGCATGATGTAACAATAATTGGTACGGCAGCATTTATTAAAGTGCCTGGAGTTGAATATTGCGCCAAAACAGGAACCGCACAAAATCCACATGGTAAAAACCACTCATTATTTGTTTGTTTTGCTCCTAAGGATGACCCTAAAATCGCTGTTGCTGTGGTGGTGGAGAATGCTGGATTTGGTGCCACTTGGGCAGGACCCATTGCAGGATTGATGATGGAAAAATACATCAACGATACCTTAACCAAAGAAAGTCAGCTAAAAGCGGATAATCTATCACAAGTAGATTTAATGCCAGCTGCTATTAAAGCTTGGTATGTTCGTAATAATAGAAATGATTTATTAACGCCATTGGAATATAGCAATGATGAGCTTTCGGATGTGTGGGATATGGAAATGTTATCTGAAATTACTCCTGTAAGTAAAGTGACTCCTAAAATAGATACCGCAGCAATTCAAAAAGATAGTCCCACCGCCCCTATTCCAATTCCTCGCCCAGCAATTAAAAAAGATAGTGCGTTAAACCCGGTGGAGAAAAAGAAAAAGTCTAAAAATTTAGTGGTGAAAAAGAATATAAAAGTAAAAAAAGCAATTAAAAAGAAAAATGTCCAACAACCAAAACAATAATTTTTCCAAAGGAACTGATATTGCTGTTATCATACTTTATTTAGTCATGGTAGCCATAGGCGTGTTGTGCATTTTTATGGTGGAATATAATCCAAGTTTAAATTGGAGTAACTCTTTTTTAACAGCAAAAACGAATTATAGTAAACAAATATATTTTGCATGTTTCTGTGCCTTCATTGGTATATTTATTTTACTCATGGATAGCAAGGTATTTACAGCATTAGCGAATATCTTATACGGAGGGGGCATCTTATTAATGCTTGCCACTTTTGTTTTAGGAAAAAATATTAATGGATCTAAAAGTTGGATTCCCATTGCTGGAGGTTTTAATTTACAGCCTGCAGAATTATGTAAAATATTTACAGCCTTAGTATTAGCAAAATTCATATCCAATCCTAGTACCGATTTCACTAAAATCAAATCCTATATTATAGCTGGAGTAATGATTGGACTCCCTGCAGTATTGTCTATCATGCAACATGAATTAGGTTTAGCCTTGGTGTATAGTGCGTTTATTTTTGCAATGTATCGTGAGGGCCTACCTCCAGTAATATTAGTAGCACTTCTTTCCTTTGCAATTTTAGTCATTGCAACCTTATTAATAGAACCTTTTTTACTATCTACTATATTAACGGTTATCGCAGGGCTTTTTATTTTAAATTTAATAAAACGATTCAGACGCAATCGAAATACAATTCTGATTATTATTTCTATCTGGGCTATTTGTTTTGGTACTATTCGATATGCGGTTCCCTATATATTCAATAATGTATTGGAGTGCTATCAAAGCACACGCATTTTTAGTATGATGGGAAAGGAATACGACTGTAGTAAAAACGTGAAATCAGCCAATAAAACGGGCAGCAAAAAAGGCGGAAAAAAACCAGATGACTACAACGTAAAACAAAGTAAAATAGCCATTGGATCGGGAGGTTTTTGGGGGAGAGGATTTTTAAAAGGAACACAAACAAGAGGAAAATATGTACCCGAACAACATACCGATTTTATATTTACTTCATTGGGTGAGGCTTTTGGTTTTGTGGGAACTTTTATCTTTTTAGGACTGTATTTATTTTTTCTATTTAGACTCATTCGAATTGCTGAAAGACAAAGAAGTACTTTCTCACGTGTTTACGCCTATAGCGTGGTAGGTATTTTCTTTTTCCATATTGCAGTCAACATTAGTATGACCATTGGACTTTTCCCAGTAGTAGGTATTCCCTTACCATTAATAAGCTATGGAGGCTCTTCCTTACTCACTTTCACTGTATTAATTTTTATTTTACTTAGGTTAGATGCCGACAGACAAATGGTACTTCGCTAAATTAATTTTTCATCATGCGCATTCATCCATTATCTGAAGGGAGTTTTACCATTGATCATACGAAAATTTTTGTGCCCTTTAATGCCTCTGCCGAAAATTTGGCTGAAAAAACGAAAGGAAGTTTATTAGTAGAAATTCAACCTTTTGTAGTCATCACCGAAAAAGATATCATCTTACTAGATACTGGACTGGGGTACTTTAATTCAAATGGTGTATTACAAATACATGAAAATTTGATGGCATTGGGTATTGATCCCACTTCTGTAACTAAAGTTTTTATGAGCCATTTGCATAAGGATCATGCAGGAGGACTTAGTTATATTCATCCTACACATGGTGATCGGTTTATAAGCTTTCCCTATGCTACACATTTTATACAAAGAAGGGAATATGAATTGGCCTTAAGTAATTCAAACGCGTCTTATATTCTAGAACAAGTTGCCATCTTAGACGAATTTAGCAAAGTGAGTTGGCTTACTGAGGATGAAGGAGTCATTGAAAATTTGATTCATTATCAATTAACAGCGGGCCATAGCCTATATCATCAAGCCGCATGGATCAAAGAACAAGGAGAAATAATATTTTTTGGGGGAGATGTGGCACCTCAATTACAACAAATGAAATCCAGGTTTGTTGCCAAGTATGATGTAGATGGCAAAACGGCTATGCAATGGAGACAAAAGTGGTGGGAACAAGGTCAACAAGAAGGTTGGAAATTTGCCTTTTACCATGATCTTAAAATGCCTACCTATCAACAACCAACGAACATTCATTAGGAATCAATACTAGCGTGGGTTTCAGAGAATCTGCATTTTTTTGTGTTACCTTTAGGGTACTCTATCATGTCAACTAATTCTAATTTTTATTCTGGTCAGTTTCGAAAAAACGTATCAGATAAATACATCATCTACAATAGCTTATTCGCGGCACTACCCTATTCGGGTATTGCCAATGTGGGTGCCTTATTACCCCTACTTTTACAAACCTGTGAGGAAGGTTTTAGTAAAGAAAAAACGCCCGTTGAAATAGTAGATTATTTTTTCAAACAACATACTTACGTCGACAACGAAAAAGAAAAATTAGAACACTTATTCAAATACGTTCAATATATGGAACGTCAAGTGGTTTTATTTGATGCTATCGAAGATGCTGCATTTACAAGCATGAATGATATAGAAGGAAAAGGAAGTTTAAAGGCACTGTATAGAGAGGCAGAGTTGTTAGGTCAAACGCAAGCCTTGCAAGAAAAATTAGCATCCTTTAAAGTACGAATCGTATTAACAGCGCATCCAACGCAATTTTATCCAGCCAATGTATTAGGCATTATACATGATATGGGACAATCAATTAGTAAAAATGATTTTAATACTATCAATCAATATATTCAACAATTGGGACTAACACCCTTCTTTAATAAAAAACAACCCACCCCAGCCGATGAGGCCACTAATTTAATGTGGTATTTGGAGAATGTTTTTTATGATTCAGTAGGCAATATCTATTCCAATATTGTAAAAGAAGTATTCAATGATCAATATGATGGAAACAATCCTTTCATTGAATTAGGTTTTTGGCCTGGCGGAGATCGTGATGGTAATCCATTTGTCAATGCAGCTACCACGTTAAAAGTAGCCAGTGCATTAAGAAGTAGTATTGTAGTTTGTTATTATAGAGATGTGAGAAAATTAAAACGTAAAATTACTTTTACAGGAGTAGATGTTTTAATCAATGAATTGGAAGCAAAATTATATGAAAATGTTTTTAGACCCGATATCACCCATCCCATCTCAAAGGAAGAAATTATAAATTGTCTTACCACTATCCGAACTAAATTAATTCAAGAAGATTATTCTTTGTATTTATCTAAGTTGGAAAGTTTATTACATAAGGTGCAATTATTTGGCACTCATTTTGCCTCCTTAGATATTAGACAAGATAGTAGAATTCATCGTTCTGTATTAATGAGTATTCATGAACTACTTAAAGCATCTAATGGTGTAGGTATTTTACCAGAAAACTATGCAACACTTTCTGAATCCGATCAAATCCATTCTTTACAAAATATAGTAGGCAAAATTTCATCAACAGATTTAGCAGAGGGAATAGCTAAAGACACCATGGAAAGTTTGGAAGCCATTCAAACCATTCAGTCCATTAATGGAATAGCTAGTTGTCATCGATACATAATTAGCAATTGCCAGTCTGCAGTCAATGTCATAGAACTTTATACTTTATTTGTTTTATCAGGATGGAATAATAGTCTACCTAGTATTGATATAGTTCCACTATTTGAAACTATTGATGATTTAGCTGCTGCAGAAGCAATTATGGAAACACTTTACACTAATTATGCCTATCATCTACATCTTGTTCAACGAGACTATCAGCAACCAATTATGTTAGGGTTTAGTGATGGCACTAAAGATGGCGGTTACTTACAAGCTAACTGGAGTATCTACACCACTAAAGAAAGGTTAACTGCTATTTCAAGAAAAAATAATATCATCGTTAAATTTTTTGATGGTAGAGGAGGTCCTCCTTCTCGAGGGGGAGGAAAAACAAATCAGTTTTATGCTTCCATGGGCAATCAAATTGAAAATCAAGAAATTCAATTAACGGTGCAAGGTCAAACCATTACTTCCAATTTTGGAACCATCCAATCTGCACAATTTAATTTAGAACAATTATTGAGTGCTGGATTGAGTAATGAAATATTTGGCGCTACTAAGTCTAACATTACACCAGAGCATCGTGCTATGATGGAAGAATTGGGACATATAAGTTATGTCACTTATCAGCAATTAAAACAACATCCTTCATTTCTACCCTACTTACAAAAATTTAGTCCGCTAAACTACTATGGCAAAAGTAATATTGCTAGCCGTCCTACCAAAAGAGGGCAAACAAGCGATTTAGCATTGAGCGACTTACGTGCCATCCCTTTTGTAGGAAGTTGGAGTCAATTAAAACAGAATGTGCCGGGTTATTTTGGTGTGGGCACTGCATTACAGGTGTTGAAAGAAAAAGGGCAATGGGAAGAAGTACAAAATTTATATAAAGAAGTGTCTTTTTTTAGAACCCTAATTGATAATAGTATGATGAGTATGGTGAAATCAAATTTTGCTATCACTAAATATATTGAAACAGATTCTGAATTTAGTCCCCTGCGAAACATCATTAAAGAGGAGTTTAATTTAACCACTCAATTATATTTAGAACTCACTCAAAGTAAAAGTTTAATGGAAAATGATACTTTAGCGAAACATTCTATTTTATTCAGAGACCGCATTGTTTTTCCTTTGTTAACGATACAACAATATGCTTTGTGTAAATTACAAGAACTACAAATAGAGGAATCTTTAAAAATTTCATATGAGAAATTATTAACTCGAACTATGTTTGGAATTATTAATGCCGCTCGAAATTCGGCTTAGACAGCACCCCCATCCTTCCACTTCCATAAGTGTAAGCAAGCATAGGTTTTATAAGGTTCCCATGATTTTGATTTTGCCAACATTTTGGTTTGCAATTCTTTCTTAGTAGTATATTTAAAACGATACAGCTTTACCATTGCTTGTTGAATTCCTAGGTCATCTACTGCAAAAACATTTTCATGGCCCAAACTAAACATCAATAACATTTCTACTGTCCATTTCCCAACGCCTTTTATTTGCACCAACAAATCAATCACTTCCTCTGGGGGCATTTGATATAATTGCTTGTCGGTCAAATCATGTTCAATAAAAAATTGGGCTACATTTTTGACGTACCCAATTTTGGAGTAACTCAATCCAATAGTCCTCAATGTTTCATCCGGAGTATCCAGCACCTGCTGACAGCTAGGTTCTTTTTTTTGATATAAGGCCAAAAATCTTTCAAAAATAATCTTAGCCACTTTAGTACTCAATTGCTGGCTAATTATGCTTGCCATTAATCTAATGGGGGTATTCTTTCTACGCTTTAAAATATGGGTATCCTCATCTAATATGGACGATAGCTTTGGGTCTTTTTTTAAGTGTGCTTTATAACTCATGACTGCAAATTAAGCTCATTTTAAATATTTATCTTAACTTTTCAATAGGATTTAAATGGGCAGGATGTCTTTATTATATAGATAGCTTCGCTTTTATTTTTAATTCGATTATAAACAAAAAACATGACTATGAAAAAAAGTTGGTTACCCCTTTTTATGATGATTGCTTTATGCACCATTTCAATATTTGGAAATGCGCAGAACAAAGACGAACAAGCTATTCGAGCAGTATTGAATAATCAAATAAAGTATTGGAATAGCGGTGATTTAACTTCTTTTATGGAAGGCTATTGGAAAAATGACAGCTTAGTTTTTATTGGGAGCAGCGGTCCCACTTATGGTTATGCGCAAACCTTAGCCAATTATAAAAAAAATTATCCTGATGTAAACTACATGGGAAAGCTGTCTTTTGAAATTATTCAAGTAAGACCCCTCACCACTGACCATTATTTTGTGATTGGCAAATGGCATTTATCACGCAAAGTAGGAGATGCTAGCGGTGTTTATACTTTGCTATTTAAAAAGATAAATGGTAAATGGAATATTATTGCGGATCATAGCAGTTAACACGTTGCAGATTAATCCTTTTTTAAATGTGGCCCCCAGATTTTATATAGAGTGTAAAATAAAGTCACTAAACTTATGGATGCGAAAATATAAAAAAAGGTGTTGCTCCATTTCCAATGATCTTCTACATATGCGTATCCCCACATAATGCCAATGGTAGAATTTAATACCATGATCAATAAAGCAATGCCTATGCTTCGAGAAATGCGATTTAAAAAAGCTAATACTTCAGGATCCATATGACAAATGTTAATCTAAACTTTGTTTGTTCGCAGCTGCCGCTTTTAATATTCTATCAAATTGAGCAGGCGTTAAATCATTATAAAAATAATAAACAGGGTCCACTTTAATTCCACGTTTAATCACTTCATAATGACAATGGGGTCCCGTACTCTTGCCTGTGTTTCCAATATAGCCAATCACTTCCCCTCTTTTTACAGTCTGCCCTGCTTTGGCTTTCACTCGAAACATATGCCCATATAAAGTTTGATATCCAAAGCCATGATTAATGACCACTTTATTGCCATATCCATCCGTACTAAATCCTGCAATTTGAACCACCCCATCGGCAGTCGCATAAATAGGGGTTCCTGAAGGTGCCGTAAAATCTAATCCTTGATGAAAGCGAAAATCTTTATAAACAGGATCTATTCGATAACCAAAACTTCCTCCAATCCTATTCAAATTTTTATTACTAACGGGTTGTATAGCAGGGATAGCTCTTAATAGTTTCTCTTTATTTTTTACCATGGAAGTAATTTCCAAAAAGGACTTATCTTGAAAAGAAGTTCTAACACTTAAATTGTTCAGTTGATCTATCATGTTTTGAAGCAAATCAGAACTTGATAAATTTTGAATCAGTTTTGCTTCTTTTAAAGCGTCCATATCTTTCAATCTAGCACTATCGGGAATAGGACTAGATTCAAAAATGGAACGATACACTTCATTATCCCTACTCTCCAACTCGGTCATTTGTAATTCTAGTTGTTTCAATCTTTGTTGAACAAGACTGTAATTGGCCTTGTAACTTTCATTTTGCTGACGAAGTAATTTTTCCTTCGGAGAATCGATATACTGAAATAATATAGCGACAATCACCACCCCCGTCACAATGGAAGCAGCGATAAATCCAAACAGCTGCAATAACCTTACTTTCAAGGGTGTATCCACCTTCTCGAAACGAAGGGTATGTGTATTAAAGTAGTATTTAATTTTCTTCATTTATAATACCCGATTATTTGGCTTTAATGGCCATAAAAAAGCCCCAATTCCTTACCTTTGAGGTCCACTTAAAATGCTTTACAAATATAGCTTTTTAATTTAGGACACTGATTAAAAATGAGATACATGATGACGAGCTCCGAAATAAGACAACAATTTTTAGATTTTTTTGCATCTAAGGGTCACGCTATTGTTCCGTCTGCCCCTATCGTATTAAAAAACGACCCCACTTTATTATTTACCAATGCGGGGATGAATCAGTTTAAAGATTATTTTTTAGGGAATCAGCCTCCTAGCCACCCTCGTATTGCAGATACTCAAAAATGTTTGCGTGTGAGTGGAAAACACAATGACTTAGAAGAAGTAGGTGTAGACACTTATCATCATACCATGTTTGAAATGTTGGGTAATTGGAGCTTTGGAAATTATTTTAAAGCAGAAGCGATTGCATGGAGTTGGGAATTATTAACCAAAGTATATGGCATTGATCCTGCCAAATTATATATTACTGTTTTTGAAGGGGATCCTTCCGAAAATTTACCTCCTTCTAGTATCGCCTTAGAAGAATGGAAAAAATGGGTGCCTCAAGAAAAAATTATCTACGGAAATAAAAAAGATAATTTTTGGGAAATGGGTGATACCGGTCCTTGTGGACCCTGCAGTGAAATTCATGTGGATATGCGTTCGGAAGAAGAAATAGCAAAAATACCTGGGCGTGATTTAGTGAACAAAGATCATCCTCAAGTCATAGAAATTTGGAATAATGTATTCATACAATATAATAGAAAAAAAGATGGTAGCCTAGAACCCTTGCCCAATAGGCATGTTGATACAGGAATGGGGTTTGAAAGATTAGTTCGTGTGATTCAAGGTAAACAAAGCAACTACGATACAGATGTATTTACTGGAACAATTAGTGCAGTCGCAAATATCACCGGAAAAACTTATGACTTTAGCGGCAGTAAGCAAGCTATTGCCTTTAGAGTATTAGCAGATCACATTAGGGCGATTGCTTTCACTATTGCAGATGGGCAATTACCCGCTAACACAGGCGCAGGATATGTTATTAGAAGAATTTTAAGAAGAGCGGTACGATATTATTACTCTTACTTAGATTATAAACAACCTTTATTGCATCAGTTGATGCCTTTATTAGCGAAACAATTTGAAAATGTGTTTCCAGAATTAACTGCACAACTTGATTTTGTGAGTAAGGTAGTAAAAGAAGAAGAGGAAGGTTTTTTAAGAACTTTAGAAAAAGGATTAAAGCGTATGGATGATATTATACATACGCATCAAAAAGGTCAAACGATTGAAGGTAAATTGGCTTTTGAATTATTTGACACTTATGGATTTCCGGTTGACTTAACTCGATTGATTGCAAGTGAAAATGAATTATTAGTAGATGAATCAGGATTTGAAAACGAAATGTTGCAACAAAAAAATAGAAGTAGAGCCGCAACAGCAGTAGATACTAGCGACTGGATTCAAGTATGCCCTGATGTGGTAAACACATTTACAGGATATACCCAAACCACCGCCGAGACCACTATTATAAAATACAGAAGCATCAAAGCCAAAGGAAAAGAATCCTTTCAATGGGTATTAGCCGAAACGCCTTTTTATGCTGAAAGTGGCGGACAAGTGGGTGATATTGGTACTTTTACTTTTGAAGATGGAACAGTCATTGAAGTAACTGATACCAAAAAGGAGAATAACTTATTTATTCATTTTACGGATAGCCTTCCAAAGACTATTTCAAATAAGGTTCAAGCAAATATTAATTTAACTGCCCGAAATAATACCACTATACATCATTCAGCAACACACTTATTACACGCAGCATTACGCCAAGTTTTAGGAAAACACGTTGCTCAAAAAGGAAGTTTAGTGAATCAGGAACAATTACGTTTCGACTTTTCACATTTTGCAAAAATGACTCCTGAGGAAATAAGTGCAGTAGAAAAAATAGTAAATGAAAAAATAAAAGAAAATATCCCAGTAGTCATTAAAGAAATGAATAAAGAGGAAGCCATTCAATTTGGTGCAATGGCACTGTTTGGAGAAAAATATGGCGACAAAGTAAGAGTCGTTATAATGGATCCTCAATATTCTATTGAATTATGTGGCGGTACCCATGTGGGTGCTACAGGAGAGATCGCCCAATTTTTATTAAAAGCAGAAGCTTCAGTGGCAGCAGGTGTGAGAAGAATTGAAGCCGTGGTGGGTGAAGCAGCACAAACCTTTGTTGCAGAAGCAAAAGATAAATTAATTAAGCAAATTCAACAATTAGAAAAAGCAAATACCATAGTTGCAGCAGCGGTAGAAAGTAAAGCCACTAAGGTGAACGCGAATGACAGCTTAAGTATAGATCAGTTAAATGTATTAGTAACACAATTACAAAACGAACAAAAAGAATTAAAGAAAAAACAAGAAAGCCAAGAAGCATTATGGGTAAATACATTTGCTGAAACATTATCTACTCAGTTTATGGAATTGAACGGAATCTCTTTTTTAGGGACTCAGGTGAATTTAAATAGTGCAGATAATTTGAAAAAATTAGCACTTCAATTAGGATCTGAAAAGAATAATGCAATAGTAGTATTAGTGAATAATATTGAAGAAAAAGCTGCCGTAGCATTATATATAAGTCAGGAATTAGTAAACTCTAAAAACTGGCAAGCTCCACAAATAATCAAAACGACCATTGCCCCATTGATTAAAGGGGGGGGTGGTGGACAAGCCACTTTAGCAAGTGCTGGCGGTCAGGATGCAAGCCAATTAGATAAAGTCATCGAGGCAGTGAAAAGTCTATTAAAGTAAATTAATTATAAATAATTGATTACCAAGGCCTCTCAATGAATCGGGAGGCCTTTTCATTTTTAAATATTTTCTACTAGGAATTCACAAAGACATCCTGAGAAATAGATAATTTTCATAAAATTTAACATTTGCGAATCTTTTCGTAGTAAAAATTTTAGCTTACATTTGACCTCTAAAATATTTCATATACCCCTATTTTTTAAAACGCACAGAATGAATCCAACAATCAAAAGTTTCAATGTAATTTGTTTCTTGTTATTAAGTGTAATGACAGTGAATGCATTTGCACAAAGTCAAGAAAATAATAAAAAAGCAACTGTCATAAAAATTACAGATACCCTTATTAAAAAAGAAAAAGCTCCTTTATACATTATTGATGGAAAAGAAACGGGTCTACATAATTTGAATGATGTATCTCCCAATGACATAGCAAAAATAGATGTGTTAAAAGGGGAATCCGCTACTAAACTATATGGTAAAAAAGGAGCGAATGGCGTGGTGTTGATAACGACTAAATCACTTGCTAAGCAGGATGGTAAGATAATAGGAGATACAGCAAAATCAAAAACAGTAAAAGTCACTGCAAAATTGGGACATGATAAAAATGACAAAAACAATAAAGAAGAGGAAATGAATATTGTGATTGATGGTGATAATGTGATGATTAATGGAGAGGAAGTAGATGAAAATGATCCACGCATTAATGGCAGCGGAAATAAACGCGTGAAAATTCAAAGAATGATTACTGCTCCAAAAAAAGTAGAAGGTTTTAAATTAGATAAAAATTTTAAACTCAATGAAGACAATGAGGATGGTGACGAAGATGATTTTGAAGGATTAGTAACCGATATGCCTCCAGCAAATAAAGCATTTTTAGGAGTCATTACAGAGTCTACAGAAAAAGGTGCAAAAGTAAAGGATGTGAATGAAGGAAGCCCTGCAGCAAAAGCTGGTATTCAAGTAGATGATATCATAACTCAAGTAAAGGAGGAGAAAATTACAGGACCAGAAGATTTATATGCAACTATTGGAAAGTATAAGCCAGAAGAACAAGTCAACATTAATTTGATTAGAAATGATAAAAAGATGACAGTGGTAGCTACTTTAGCTAAGAATAAAAATCAAGGGCCTCCTCAGGTACAATTTTTTAATTTTGGGGAGCCTGAAATGAATAATGGCAGAGGAAATCAAAAACGTCCTGGATTTAATTTCGAATTACCTAATATGCCCGAACTCAACGGCATCATGGATAGATATGTAAGAAAACCTAAATTAGGCATCACTATTGAAGATTTAGAAGTAGGTGAAGGAGTAAAAATTACTTCTGTTACAGAAGGTTCTCCCGCTGAAAAAGCAGGTTTGCAAAAAAACGATGTGATCACTAGCGTAAATGATAAAAAAGTGAAAGATGTAGATGGTATTAAACCTATAATTAGTGGTAACAATAATGTAGAAGGATCCACTTTTAAATTTAACATCAATCGTAATGGTAAAGCGAATGTGATAGAAGTAAAGTTTCCTAAGAAATTGAAAACTGCAGATTTGTAAAAATGAGATGAAGGGATGATATTATAAATATCGTTTTGATAAAAATATAAGTTTAAGTTTAAATACGCCCCTAACCCCTTCCCTGACTCAGGTGAAGGGGTTTTCGTTTTAGGCTTAAATGCAGTACTTTTGCGCATGACTTATTCTACGAAATACGAGGCTGTCATAGGATTAGAAATTCATGCACAATTGGCCACCGATACAAAATTATTTTGTGGAGATGCGACTGCATTTGGCGCGGAACCCAATACTCAGATTAGCCCCATCACTTTAGGTCATCCAGGAACTTTACCTAAAACCAACGCCAAGGCGGTGGAATATGCCATTAAAATGGGATTGGCCTGTGGATCTCGTATTGAAAATGAAAATTATTTCGCGAGAAAAAATTACTTCTACCCCGACTTACCCAAGGGCTATCAAATATCACAACATACGACACCCATTTGTGTGGGCGGTCAAATTTTAATTGAAACCACAGAAGGCGAAAAATTAGTTCAACTCAATAGAATTCATTTAGAGGAAGATGCAGGAAAAAGTATACATGATTTATCTCCTACCCACACTTTTATTGATTTAAATCGCGCAGGAACACCCCTTATTGAATTAGTGACCGAGCCTTGTATACATTCAGCCGAAGATGCTTTTCAATTTGTCACTGAAATAAGAAAACTAATAAGATGGATAGGAGTTTGCGATGGTAATATGGAAGAAGGTAGCTTAAGATGCGATGCCAATATTTCGGTTCGGTTAAAAGGCGATACTAAATTAGGCACCCGTGTGGAAGTTAAAAATTTGAATTCAATTCGTAATATTAAAAAAGCAATTGAAGTTGAAATTGAAAGATTGATCGAAATCACAGAGAAGGGTGAAAAAATCATTCAACAAACTAGAAGCTTTGATGCCAATAATGATACCACCTTTTCTATCCGAGACAAAGAGGATGCTAATGATTACCGATATTTTCCTGATCCCGACTTGGCGCCATTTAAATTAAATGACGATTATATAAAAGAAATTCAAAAATCATTACCAGCCTTGCCGCATTCCTTAAAAAAAGAATGGAAGGAAAAATTAGGCATTTCAGAATATGACGCAGCACAACTTACCGAAGACAAATCCGAATCCGACTTTTATGCTCAATGGATTCAACACACTAATCAATATAAAGCTGCAGCCAATTGGATACTAGGTCCCTTAAGAGAATATATCAAAGAATCTTCCATTTCCTATCAACATCTTACACCGCTACTCCCCTATTTAAGTGAATTATTAGACTTGGTAGCATCCAATCAATTGAGCTTTTCGGTAGCTGCGAATAAAGTGCTTCCTGGCATCATTACCACCCCACAATCTCCTTTACAATATGCCACTGAAAACAATTTGCTTCAAAATAATTCAGAGGATGAAATAAGCGCATGGATAGATGCAGTATTAGCTAATATGCCAGAACAAGTAGCAGCATATCAACAAGGGAAAAAAGCACTCTTAGGATTATTTATGGGTGAGGTTAAAAAAATAAGCAAGGGTAAAGCAGACCCCAAAATAACCATTCAATTATTAACCCATAAATTAAAGTAATAATACTAATTTTAGGACATTGATAGGGCACCTATTTTTGAAACAATAAAAATTAAACATCATGCAACTTGTTCGTACATTTTTATCCTTGATAGCATTGATTGCACTGGTGAGTTTTAATAGCTGTAAAAGCAATTCAAATGGCAGTAGCTATATGGTGACTGGGATTATTAAACATGCAGAAAATCAAAAACTATTACTTCAAGAAGTTCCTTATGGCGGGAAACCTATCATCACATTGGATTCAGTTACTATAGGAAAAGATGGAAAATATAAATTTGAATTTATTGCTAAACAAGAAGGGATCTACAAACTATCGAATCAAAATAATGTAGAAATTATTTTCATAAATGATGCCGACAATATTCAGATAAACGCTGATACTGAAAATTATTTAAGTTACACCAGCAAAGGATCGGAAAGCACTACCGAAATTTTTAATCTTTTAAAAGAGTATCGAAAAAAAGATTCTTCCTTATTTGCGACATTATATAGTTTGGATGTTTTGCAAAAACAAAATGGTAAAGACAGTACCATATTTTGGCTGCAAAAGCAAAAAATAGCTAAGTTGAAAGATTTAAATGATTATGTGGAGAATCAAGTGACTACCAGCAACCACCCAGCAGTAATATATTATACATTAGGATTAGGATTGAGATCTATGGAAGGAGCCAAAGTGTTAGCCTTAGCTAAAGCAGCAGCTGAAAAAACAAAAGCAGACCCATTAGTTTTATTTGCGAATATTTTAAGCAGACAAGTACAAGCCAATGCGCCCAATACAGCTATAGCAGTGGGACAAATGGCACCTGAAATAGCATTGCAAGATGCATCTGGTAAAATTCAAACCTTAAGTAGCTTAAAAGGGAAATATGTATTAGTTGATTTTTGGGCAAGTTGGTGTGGTCCTTGCAGAGCAGAAAATCCAAATGTTGTGAATGCTTATGAAAAATATAAAAATAAAAATTTCACAATATTGGGCGTTTCCCTTGATGATAATAAAGCCAATTGGATGGAAGCCATAAAAGCAGACAAACTAAATTGGTTGCAGATAAGCGATTTGAAGAAATGGGAAAGTGTTGCTGTCAATGCCTATCAAATTGATGGCATTCCATTTAATGTTTTACTTGACCCCGAGGGAAAAATTGTAGCGACCGATTTAAGAGGAGATGCTTTACAAAATACCTTGTCTACTTTGTTGAAATAATAAGTCCTCCCGATGAATGGAATTTAATACAGAGTGTGGTATACACATGTACTCTATTAGATTAGATTAGATTAGATTATTTTTTATAATCTTAGCCTAACTTGATTGGATTCAGAATTGATCCCCATTATTTCATTACTTTTCTTTAATAAAAGTCTTAATTAAAGCAGGTAATAAAATTAAATTAGTTAAAGTACTTACCACTAAGGTGAGAGATGTTAACCAACCTAATGCTTGTGTTCCTCCAAAATCACTAAAACAAAATATGACAAACCCTGCAACCAATACTAAGCTAGTGTAGATAATACTAATACCCGTGTGTTGAATTGTTTGTATTAATGTAGGATGTACTTTATTGTCAAACCTGACTAATTCCTGCTTATAGTTAATTAAAAATCGAATAGTAACATCTATCGCAATACCCAATGCCACACTGAATACCAATACAGTGGACGGTTTCAAGGAAATCCCTACCCAACCCATAATACCTGCTGTAATTAATAAAGGCACCACATTCGGGATCAATGAGCAAATAAGTATGGGGAAAGATCTGAATAAAAATAACATGCAAATAGCAATGAGTAAAAATGCCCAGAAAATAGATTCCGCTAAACCTTTAATGATAAAATTACTTCCTTCTAAAAAGGTAACACTACTTCCTGTGATCTCCACCTTATACTTACTAGTATCAAAAATGCTTTGTGTCGCACTATCCATTTTCTGAATAAAAGCAGGCAACTTAGCACTTCCTATATCTTTCATATTCACACTCACCCTAGTCATTTGTTTGGAGCTGTCTATAAATTTATTTAATAATTGTGCGGGGCCTTGATTGATCGCTTGACTACTATTTTTGGCTTGACTACTATTTTTAGCTTGACTAGTAGCACTATCATTTGCTTTATTATTTCCAATAGCTAAATAAGGTGCAATAAATGCCATTTCTGTTCCAGAAGGAACTGAATAAGCATTTGAATCTCCATCATAAAAAGCTTGTTTGGCAAACTTAAACCCTTCTAATAAACCTAATGGTTTTCCTAACTCTGGTTGTGCACTTAAAAAATTTTGCAGTGCATCCATATTTTCTAAAGGCTTAATACTTCTTGTTAATCCATTTTTCTTCTTTGTATCTATCACGATTTCCATGGGCATCACACCACCTCCATTTTGTTCAAACCATTTTAAATCCATGTACAACTTATCCTTTTGAGGTAAATCGTCAACAATAAAGGCCTCTTTCTTTATTTGAACCACTCCAGCTAAGGCCATAACGACCAAAATGATGGTACAAGCAAAAACCCATTTGGTATGATGGAACGTCCATTTTTCAATGCGTACCAATAACTGCGTCAAATATTTATTGTCTAAGTATCTAACATGCTTTGGTTGAGGGACAGGTAAATAACTTAAAACGGGAGGTATAAAAAACAAACTAATAAAAAACAATGCCATAATATTCACACCAGAAACCCAACCAAATTCTTTGAGTAAAGGACTTTTTGTAAAGGCGAATACAAAAAACCCAATGGCAGCAGTAATATTGCAAAATAAAGTCACGATACCCATTTTTCCAACCATCTGCACTAACGCTTTTTCAC
The DNA here is from genome assembly GCA_947372105.1 of Chitinophagaceae bacterium. Lineage (GTDB taxonomy): Bacteria > Bacteroidota > Bacteroidia > Chitinophagales > Chitinophagaceae > Sediminibacterium. The sequence continues at coordinate 27,674 of CANBSH010000016.1, read as the reverse complement.
GATCCTGCGTTTCACTATAAGAGGTATGATATTTATTTAAAAAATAAATACAATTAGGAATGCCAATAACAACCACTAAAGGAGGAATCAATGCAGTGAGCAAAGTTATTTTTTGCCCTAATAATACCATCGTACCAAAACTCCAAATCACTCCCATCGCCACCACGGCTAAACTCATTAACATGGCAGAAAAAGATCTGAAAAATAATAATAAAGTGATGGCAGACAAAACTAAAGAGCCAATTAAAAACCATAGCATTTCTTTTTTTATTCGATCTGCTAAAATGGTTCTAATATAGGGTAACCCGCTAATATGTAATGGGAGTTGTGTATGTTTAGTAAAAGCATCTAATTGATCTTCCAGCTGATGTATTAAATGAGACCTAGAGGCACTGTTGATAGAATCTGGCATAAAACTCACCGCCATCATGTAAGCATGTGTACTAGGATTGTATAATAAGTTTTTATAAAAAGGCAATTGCTCAAATAATTGCTGATCCTTTCTCAATGCACTATCTGAAGCATAAGGGGCATGAAACACTTTTTGGGCAATAAATTTAGAAGCGACTGTATCCTTTGTTAGCGTGTAAGCATAAGGAATACTTAACACATCCGTTACACCTGGTATTTGTTTGATTTGCTGGTGTAATTCAAACAAATGGTTGAAAACAGTAGGCGTATATAATTGTTCAGTTTGAAAACCTATCACAATAGTGGTCCCATCTACTCCAAATTGATGTACAAATTTTTTATAAATAACAAACTTGGGGTTATCCTCAGGAATGGCTTTGGTAAATTCATAGCTTAGTTTTACTTGCGCTGCAAAATAACCCATTACAATCGTGGCCAAAATTAAAAAGCATAAATATCTTACTTTATACGTTAATATGTTTTGTCCTAATTTATACCACATACTGTTTGTTTAAATGATCCTTGCTTTAAGATCGCATAATTATTTTTAAAGTACCCATAAATAGGCAATGGTTTGGGTAGCGGCACCCACCATTAATCCTATCCATAATTCTTTATTAGTGTGATTACTTACCATCATGCGTGCACTCATCACTAAGGAAGTAATTACTATTGCAATACTCACCCAAAAAATATTTTGAATAGGATACATAATGCCTGCCAATATTACCGCCATCAGCATGCCCCCTACTCCTATTCCATGCAAACTCACTTTTATAAAATTATTAATAACCAACCCAATTGCGCTAGCAATGAATATTCCAAAATAAAAATATTTTAATGCAAGAGGTTGATCATTAAAATGGCGACTCAAATAATACATCCACCAATAAAAAAACATAGTTATCACATAGGGAATTATACGTTCTTTTTGTGTTCTTAAATAAATGCTATCGCTAAATTTTAATTTCCATAATAAAAAAACAGAAAACGCCGGGAAAAATGCAGTTAACCAAAACACACTAAAAACTCTTAATTGCAATTGCCAAGGGGTGATGCCTGCAAATTCGTAAGGAATATTTTGAATAAGATAAAGTAAAAAATAAGTGGGAATAAATAAGGGATGAAAAATATATGAAATAAAGTTTCCTATATACTTGACAACTTTTGGGGGTGTATTATTTTCCATAAGTAAGGACTTAAAGTTCTTTGCGTAGCCTTGCTACCGGTATGTTTAATAGTTCTCTATACTTGGCTACAGTTCTTCGTGCAATATTATACCCTTTTTGTTGTAATTGTTCGGTCAACTCATCATCACTCAATGGCTTTTGTTTGCTTTCTTGTGCAATCAATTCCAATAAAATCGCTTTCACCTCCTTCGTGCTCACTTCTTCCCCAGAATCTGTTGTTAATGATTCACTAAAAAAATATTTTAATAAATAAGTACCAAATTCGGTTTGTACATATTTACTATTCGCTACTCTACTCACTGTAGAAACATCCAAACTGGTTACTGCTGCAATATCCTTTAAAATCATAGGACGTAATTGAGTGGTATCGCCACTTGTGAAAAAAGCTTCTTGATGCGCCATAATAGCTTTCATAGTCATTAACAAAGTTTGTTGTCTTTGCTGAATCATTTCAATAAACCACTTAGCTGAATCAATTTTTTGTTTGATAAAAAAGATGGCCTCCTTTTGTGATTTATCTTGTTTCTTACTATGCTCGTATTCCTTGAGCATCATTTTATAATCATCACTTATAATAAGAGGTGGTGCATTACGGCTATTTAAGGATAGCTCAACGACTCCATTATTAATAGCGACTGTAAAGTCAGGAATAATATACATTTCAGCTTCGTTCTGATGACCCGTTTCGGCCCCAGGCTTGGGATTCAAACTAATTATTTGATGAAGCACTTCTTTCATCTGAGCGTCATCCAAGTGTACACTCTTTTGAATCTTATCGTAATGCTTTCTCGTAAATTCTTCAAAATGTTTTTCTACTACATTGATGGCTAATGTAAGAAGAGGGTCAGCAGATTTGTGCTCTTCTTGTTTTCTTAACAACTGCAACAATAAACATTCCTGCAAATTTCTTGCAGCTATCCCCGGTGGATCAAATTGTTGAATTTTTAGTAATAATGTTTCAATTTCTTTTTCTTCCACCCACATGCTTTGCTTAAAAGCCAAATCATCTGCAATAGATTGTAAGGCTCTTCTTAAATAGCCATCATCGTCTAAACTACCTATAATTTGTTCTGCTATGATATATTCTTTTTCTTCCAAAGCCAACATACTCAATTGATCCATGAGCATTTCATGCAAACTTACTTCGGCCTTGATGGGAATGACAGTATCATTATCTAGTTCAGGATAAAAATCATCTTTCGTTTTGTAATCTGCCACATCCTCGTCATAATTGTATTCATTCAAGTCTTCATTGCTCAATTCAAATTCATCTACCGGAACCGCTTCTTCGTCAGAATCTAAATTGCCAATCAAATCATCATTGGCATCCTCCGAGTTCAAGGAATCATTGTCTAATAAATCTGAATTCATTTCTAAAGCAGGATTTTCTTCCAACTCTTCCTTTACTCTTTGTTCAATTTGTGCAGACGGAATTTGCAACAACTTCATCAATTGTATTTGTTGAGGCGACAAGCGTTGTAGCTGTCTTTGTTGCAATGACTGTCCTAATGACATAGATAACTACTTTAGGAGAGTGCCTTTTTTAATACTTCTAAAAATGTAGCACCTTTTTGATGTACTTGTTCCTCGGTCCAAACCAAACTAATGGCCGTTGAAATACATCTGCTCATGATGGCATCACTTTTTGCAAAAGAAGTATTTGCTAAATTTTTCAATGCAGCTTGTTGTACTTGACTAAAAGGATATAAACTATGTGCATTTTTTAAATGATCCCACTTTTTAATGTAATGCCAATTATTAGCATACCAATAAAAATTACCAGGCATAATGCCTGCCTCTTTCATAGCAGCAATTGCTTTTTCCATCGCTTCTGCAGAAGGTAAAAACCAAGATAAAAAACTACCGCTATCTCCAGTTGGATCAGGCACCACTCTAAAACTAATACCTGGCACTTGCTCCATATAAGATCTTAAAATGCTATTGTTTTTTCTTTGAATGGCTAAAAAACGATCTAACTTTCTAATTTGTGCTAGACCCACCGCAGCATGTAATTCACTAATTCTAAAATTGTATCCTAAAAATGGATGCAAATCTGCTCCACGATCCACTCCTAAATGATCATGCCCATGATCGGTAAAAGCATCTGACTTGATATATACTTCTTCATTATTCGTCATCACTACCCCGCCTTCCCCACAAGTCATTGTTTTTACAAAATCGAAAGAAAAAGTTCCTGCATGTCCAATAGTACCTAAGGCTTTTCCTTTATAAGTGCCTCCAATACTTTGGCAAGCGTCTTCCAATAAGATTAAATTGTGTTCTTTACAAATTTCTTGTAAGGCATCTAAATCGGCCATACTGCCGCACATATGTACCGGCATGATGCATTTAGTTTTAGGCGTAATGGCGGCTCTTACTGCTTCGGGTGAAAGTGTCAAAGTTTCATCAATATCGACTAAAACTGGAACAGCTCCCATACTTAAGACTGCTTCAAAACTTGCCACAAAAGTAAATGCCGGCATAATCACTTCATCCTCTGCCCCAATACCTAAAGCCGCCATAGCAGTGGTTAAAGCTGCCGTGCCACTGGAAGTGAGTTGAGCAAATTGAGTCCCAAATGTGGTGCAAATGGCCTGTTCTAACTCTTTAGATTTCCAAATTCCCTTTCTAGGACCATCAAATCCATATCTCATTAAAATCCCTGTTTCAAGGACTTCATTCACTTCTTTTTTTTCGGCGTCATCAAATAATTCAAAACCGGGCATATGCTTGATTTTTTAGATAAACAAAGGTAGTTTAAAAAATGAAAATTGGGGGTTTTTCAGTAATTTGCGCCCGTAAAAAAGCACAACTATTATATGGAATACAACAAATTGATTGCGGTATCGGGAATGTCAGGATTATTTGAATTATTGACTAGTAAAAGTGATGGCGCCATTGCCCGTTCACTTGAAAATAATAACACTCAATTTATTAGCTCAAGAGCACACCAATTCTCTCATTTAGAAAGCATTGAAGTGTTTACGACCCACGATAACGTGTTTTTAGCTGAAGTATTTATCGCCATGGGGAAATCCAGCGAAAAACTACCTGCCGAAAAGGATGCCAAAGCAACACAAGCCTATTTCAAAAAGGTATTCCCTAGCATGGATTTTGAACGCGTTTATGCAAGTGATATGAAGAAAATGATCAAATGGTTTGGGCAATTAAAGGCAGCTGGAGTAGAACCTGTTTTACCTGAAGAAGAAACAGAAGGTGAGGAAGGTACTGAAGAGGCATAAAAATCTTAAGATCACAGGCTACCTTATCGAAAAGTGATACAAAAAATGAGCTAAAAAATAGATATAAAAGCTTACACAATCTAGTGTAAGCTTTTTTTTATCCTTAAATTGCAATGATAAAGCACCCCTGTTCATCGGGTTTTAAATTATAGTCTTATGTTCAAAAAAACAACCTTATTCTTACTGTTAAGTATTTTGATATTTCAAAATACCCAGGCTCAATCCAAAACGGAAAAAAGATGGATCCGAAAGCAATACAATGCACTTTCGTTGGATCAAAAAATTGCGCAATTAATGATCATCAGAGCGCATAGTAATTGGGATGCAAAAAAAATAGATTCATTAGGAAGCCTAATAAAAAAATATGATGTGGGAGGTTTATGTTTCTTTCAAGGAGGTCCAGTAAGAGAAGCGATGCAAACCAATTATTATCAATCGATCGCGAAAACTCCTTTATTAGTGACTATGGATGCTGAATGGGGTGTAGGAATGCGTTTAGATAGTGTTGAAATGTTTCCTCGTCAACTTTCGATTGGGGCCATACCTTCTAGCAATTTAAGTTATCAAATGGGGGCGGCTATTGCAGCACAATGTAAAAGACTAGGTATTCAAGTGGATTATGCACCAGATGCAGACATCAATAATAATCCAGCGAATCCCGTAATTAACGATCGTAGTTTTGGACAAAATAAAAAAACGGTAACCGAGTATTCCATTGCCTACATGAAAGGATTGCAAGATAATGGAGTGATGGCAACGGCTAAACATTTTCCTGGTCATGGAGATGTAAATGTAGATTCACATTTAGATATTCCAATCATTAATAAAAATCGTGCACAATTAGATTCCTTAGAGTTAGTGCCTTTCAGAGCCTTAATAGATGCGGGTATTGCTTCCATCATGGTAGCGCACTTATCGGTTCCAGCCATTGATCCAACTCTCAATTTTGCAACTTCACTATCTCCTAAAGCCGTAAATGATTTACTGCGTAAGGAATTGGGATTTAAAGGAATTAGTGTCACTGATGCTTTAGAAATGAAAGCTATTAGTAAATACTTTCCACAAGGAGAAGCAAATGTACAAGCCCTCATTGCGGGCAATGATATGCTTTGTTTACCGGGAGATGTAGAACAAACCATAAAAAAAATAAGATCGGCAATAAGAGAAGGAAGATTAAAAAGAAAAGATATTAAAGATCGTGTAAAAAAAGTTTTAGCGGCTAAATACAAATACGGCCTGTCCATCTGGACTCCTATTGATACAACCAACCTCACCGCTGATTTAAACCAATCCGTAGCTGCTATTAAGCAAAACATGGCAGAACAATCTCTCACCTTTGTAAGAGGCAATAAAACCCACCCCATTTTAAATAAAAATAAAAAAATTGTATACGTTGCTTTAAATCAAACTAAGGATAATACATTCACGCAACAATTAAAACAATTTGGCGTAACCGTGTTACTTGTAAATGGTAATATAAGTTCTGAAGTTACTGCTCTTAATACTAGCTTAAGTGACTATGATCAAGTTATTATTGGATTGCATAATTACAACAGACGTCCAGCAAATCATTTTGAAATAGCTCCAGCGGTAATTCAATTTTTAAACGATTCGCATCCAAGCAATTGGGTACATCTTATATTTGGAAACCCCTATGCAGTGGCCGATTTCAATAAAATATCAAATATTTTATTCGCCTACGAGGACAACGCGTTTACACAACAAGCTGCTATGAAATGGTTGATGGGGCAAATGCAAGCCACGGGAAATTTACCAGTCACAGTAAGCGAAGGATTGGAAGAAGGCACGCATTATACAATTGAGTATAGTCCTATCTATTCGAATGCTCCAAGCTTGAAGAATGAATTAGGCATTGATGTTCAAAAATTAGGCGTGATTGATTCATTAGTAGAAGATGCGATTAAAAAAAAAGCGATCCCCGGATGTCAAGTATTAGTCGCCAAAAATAATGAGATTGTTTTTAATAAGGCTTACGGAAAAATTGCAGGAGAAAATTCTGCACCAGTTACCCTAGCTACTAGTTACGATTTAGCATCAGTCACTAAAGTAAGCGCAACTACCGTGTCCATTATGAGGTTGATGGAAGAGGGAAAAGTAGATATCAATAAAACGATTGGTGATTATTTGCCTTGGGTAAGAGGAAATACAAAAGCTAATATTACATTACGCGATTTGTTATTACATCAAGCAGGCTTGTATCCATATATTAAATTTTATGAATCGCTATTGAAAAAAGAGGGTGGTTATTTACCCAATTTGGTGACTACCGTACCTGATCAGCTTCATCACAAAATGATTACCCCCAGTAAATATTTATTAGATAGCTGGAAGGATACGATTCAACAAAAAATATTAAAAAGCACTGTGACAACTCCTGGCAAGTATGTATATAGTGATAATGATTTTATTTTTTTAGGTCAAATTGTTGAACAAGTTTCAGGGATGAATTTAAACGAATACACGACCCAACAATTTTACAATCCTTTAAAAATGGGCACTACTGGATTTTTACCCCTAGAAAAAACAAGCCTCGAAAATATTGCAGCTACCGAAGTGGATGATTATTATCGCAATGAATTAATTCAGGGATCGGTACATGACGAAGGTGCTTCGGTAATGGGTGGAATTGCCGGGCATGCTGGATTATACAGCAATGCAACCGATTTAGCTAAATTGTATTTAATGTTACTGAACAAAGGAGAATGGGAAGGGAAAAGATATTTTCAACCTGCCACTGTAGAAAATTTTACTTCTTATAATACGGAAAATAGTAGAAGAGGTTTAGGATTTGATAAGCCTGAAAAAAATAATGCAAGTTTGAAAGATCCCTATCCTAGTGCTAGTGTTTCACTTTCTACTTTTGGTCACACGGGATTTACAGGGACTTGTGTGTGGGCCGATCCAGAACATCAATTGCTTTATATCTTTTTATCTAATAGAGTGTATCCCACTCGCAACAATAAAGCTTTTAGCGAATTAAACTTACGTCCTAATATTCAGGAGGCGATCTATAGCGCAATGCGTTAAAATAAAATATTATGTTCAAATTTTTCTCCATTATTATTGGAATCACTTTATGCAGTAGCGTATGGTGTCAAAATAAATTAGGAGGAATTGGCAGCTGGAGAGAACATTACAACAATCAATCGGTTCAGCAAGTTGCAATAGCTACAGGGGCAGGGTCAACAATAGGTTCAACAATTGGAGCAACAATAGGCACAAGAACAAACAACACAAGTGCAAAATGGTTGATAGCCGCTACCCCCTACCAAATTGCCCTGGTGGACAGCAAAAATGAAATTGATTTAATAGGTAAGTCCAACGGCTTGCACGATATGGGTATTGCTTTTACTGCTTGGGATAGTGAACAATCACAAATAATCATCGCTTATCAAAATAGCAATATTGATATCGTACAAGGAGATCAAGTGTTTAGTATCAACGACCTACTTCTTTCTTCCTTATATGGTAATAAAAAAATCAATGACATTTTCATTTTACATAATTGGGCTTTTGTTTCTACCAATTTTGGAATAGTAGTCATTGATTTAACAAAGCATGAAATTAAAGACACTTGGTTTCCGAATAACAATCGTCAAAATACAATTACTTACCAAGTTTCCTGCACGGCTACCGACTTGATTGCAGTCACTGAAAATGGAATTTGGACCTGCCCCCTAAAAAATAATTGGATCACGAATGCTTGGCAAAATATAGCTAGTTATAATAATTTAGGGATACAAAAAATCACACAGTACAACAACCAGGTTTGGGTGTATAATGCTGCCAACATTTATACTTACCCTTCTACAACAGCCACTTTCAATATGAGTCTTGGTGTCATCAATGTATGCAAAGCAAGTAAGGAAGGTGTTTTTATGGCTTGCAGGTGGGGAGCAAAAGGTGCTTTATTGCAACTGAACAGCGATAAATCAACCGCCACCATTATTGATAGTAATACACTTAGTAACCCAAAGGATTTTTGTTGGGACGGAAATAATATATGGATTGCAGATAGTTTGCGTGGACTTTATTTAAAAAATAATAGCGCGCAAACGGCTTCTTCACAATGGGTTTCCTTAAGGGGCCCTGTTTTTAACATCAAAGGGGAAATATCCTCTCAGGCATCTGTTATCATAGCCGCCTATGGCAATGGCAACAATGCTGGTATGGGGTGGACTCAATATAGTGATAAAGGTTGGAGCAGTTTTTCAATGAATAAAGGAGCTTTGATACCCACCCTTAATTATAGCGCCATAGATCCCTTAGATAAAACTTATTGGTTCACCTTTCAAAATGGAATATGGCATACCAATTATGAGGCATCTGCGGCAGAATCACTAACCCCTTTAAATATGAAGGGACCTTATACCGATTTGCAATTTGATAAAGAAGGGGTTTTATGGGTATTAGTGGATCAACAGGGTTTGCTTCAAAAAAAAGATAATATTTGGAAAAATATACAACCCCCTACCAATATATCATTGAGTGGTGCGCAAAAAATAGTAGTGAACCAACAAGGTCAAATTTGGATCATTGCACCCAATAACCAAGGAATTATAGTATACAATTCCATCAACAATACATGGAATCAACTAAGCACTTTAAACAACAATTTACCTAGTAGTGCAGTTACGAGTATCGTAGAAGATAAAAAAGGAACCATGTGGGTGGGCACCAATAATGGGATAGGACTATTTGATTGTAGCGAACTCAATAATTGTAAAGCCTACTTACCCCAAATAAAAAATAGCAATGGATTTGCAGGACTTCTTTTTCAAAAAGAGATTGTCAATACGATTGCAGTTGATGGAGCAAATCAAAAATGGGTGGGGACAAATAATGGTTGTTGGTTATTAAGTGAAGATGGAACACAAATACTACAAAGATTTTCAAAAAATAATAGCCCCCTGCCGAATGACTCCATCATACAAATTAATATAGAACCATTGAGCGGCGAAGTTTTCATAAACACCAATAATCAACTAGTTAGCTATCGAAGTAGCGCTAGCGAAACAATTGCGACTAGCTATTCCATTACTATTTTTCCCAATCCTATAGCGCCTCATTATGAAGGACCCATTGCAATGAAAGGGTTTGTTAATAATGCCATTATAAAAATTACAACATTGGATGGGAAATTAGTATACCAAACCAGGGCCTTAGGTGGACAAGCCATATGGAATGGAAAAACTTACGAAGGAAATAAAGTCGCTACTGGAATTTATTTAGTTTTTGCAAGGGACGAAGAAGGATATGAAAAATCTGTGGGAAAAATTATTATTAGTTCGGGAGGACAGTAATAAGAATTAGAAAAACTAAATTATAAAAATGAAATGTAGCATCAGACAATAATTGCATGACATTATAAACACATGACATCACACTAAATAGAAAGGGCTTATTCATAAGATCATCAATGATTCATTATTCATAACTCATTGTAAATAACTCATTATTGAAATCTTATTTTGAAACCTATTGTTTAGAATCTTCAGCATTCATTTCAAAATTTTTGAATGCTTTAAATTTCCAAGTCCCTTGTTCCCCTGCAACAACACGATAAAATATTTGTCTTACTTTCTTAGTTGGAGTTTTTATGGCTGTATCAGCATCATAGATGGGGAACTTTCTAAATAAAATACCTTCTACTAATTTAAAATCATCTTGTCCTCGGTATCCTTTACTTAAAACCATATCATCTGTGATATCGGGGAAATAAATAGGTTCTAATCTTTCATTTTCCTTGGAGCTTACGCAAAACAAACTTTTTTTGCCATTTGGCTCCTGAATAAAGATGACTACTTCAGGAAATCCATCATTATTTAAGTCATCAATTTCTGCAGATAATACTCTTGCCTTAATTTCTAGGGAGGCTTCTCGCACTTCGGCTTTAAAACCAATAGGTCTAATATTAAGTATGTTGCGGTCGTTAGATTTATTCAAACAATTAATACGATAGCCGGTTTTACCAATTTTTAATGTACTATCATACTTAGGAAAAACTTGTCCTAAAACACATTGAAACGAAAAGATTAAGCCAATGAGCAAACAATTTTTCATACTTTTTTTTCTTTACTATCCAAAGTTAATAGAATAGTTTTAATTTCCCATTTAAACAAAGCAACTATGTCTTTTTCCTTAGAAATTCTTCACCAAGGTAGTTCGGAACTTGTCCAACTAAGTGACAATGAAGGAAATATTGCCATTCAAATATCTACAAAAGGGGCATTATTGAATAGTTGGACCTGGCAAAAAAACCAGGAATTAAATGAATTTATTGATGGCAATAATTTACAAGACAGCTGGAGCCATTTTGAATCTAATGGATTTAAAAGCGCTAAAATGACTCCCTTTGTTTGTCGTTTGCATGAAGGAAAGTACTCCTATTTAAATCAAGCTTACACCATTGAAAAATTTTATTTGGGAAAGCATGCAATACATGGATTGATCTACGATGCCAATTATTCTGTGATGAATAATTACATAGATGAAAAAAGTGCTTCAGTTACTTTAATGCATACCTATGAAGGAACTGATCCAGGCTATCCCTTCCATTTTCAAATAGAAATTACTTGGGTCTTGCAAAAAGAAAATAAAATTCAAGTAAAAACGAATATCAAAAACCTGAGCGCGCAAACTATCCCTATCGTTGATGGATGGCATCCCTATTTTCAATTAGGCAAAAGTATTGATGATTGTACGCTTCGCTTTTCTTGTAAAGGTAAATTGGAATATGATGCAGATTTATTACCCACCGGAAATTTATTAAAAGAAACAAGATTTGAAAAAGGACAATATTTAAAAGAATTGCAATTAGACGATGGATTTGAATTAGAAACTAATGTTCATACTTGTTACTTGGAAAGCAAAAAATACCTGCTCACTATTCAACCTTCAGCCGCCTACCCTTATTTGCAAATATATACTCCCCCTCATCGCAAGAGTATTGCTATTGAAAATTTAAGTGGGGCACCTAATGCTTTTAATAATAAAATAGGGCTTCAAATATTGAAGCCCCAAGAAACAATTTTATTAGAAACGCAATATCAAATTACTTTGAAATAATTTATAAAGCAATTACAGCAGTCACACTAATTTCAACATTAACATTACGAGGTAAAGTTTTCACTGCTACAGTTTCGCGAGCAGGAAAATCTGCTGCAAAATAACTAGCATATACTTCATTCACTTGAGCGAATAATTGCATATCGCTTAAAAATATAGAAGTCTTCACTACATGACCAAAATGGATAGAAGCTTCTTCTAGAATGGCTTTGATATTTTCCATTACTTGGCGTGTTTCTGCCTGAATATCAGATAGCACTAATTCACCGGTTGCAGGGTTAAAAGCTACTTGGCCACTAGCAAATAAAAAGCCATTGGCAATCACAGCTTGACTATAAGGGCCAATAGGAGTAGGAACTTTGTTGGACTGAATGATCTGTTTTGACATATATTTTAATTAAGACTTGCAATTTCTTATTTTTCTATCAATTCACCGCCTATTTTTGCAAAACAAAATACAGCTACTTTGGCAACCTTACTATATATAGACACTGCTGGACCTAATGCTCTCGTAGGTATTAGCAAGGACCAGGAAATTTTAGGATTCAAAGAAAATAAAGTCTCTACTACCCATGCCGAATTTGTACAAGTAGCTGTGAAAGAATTACTTATATCCCTTTCCATGACTGTAAGTGAATTGGATGCCGTTGTAGTAACACTTGGACCGGGCAGCTATACAGGCTTAAGAGTGGGACTTGCCAGTGCCAAAGGACTTGCCTACGCCTTACAAAAGCCACTTATTGGATTATCTACCCTTCAATTATTGGCTCATAGGGCTTTACAAACTTTAGATCAAGATGCTGTTCAAATATTTTCCATGTTAGATGCAAAAAGGATGGAAGTTTTTGGAGGGGTATACGATACATCATTGAATGAAATACAGGCAGAGCAAGCATTTGAGATTAACGAAGATTTACTAAAATCGCTATTATCAAAAGGCAAAGTAGTTTGTATTGGCTCTGGAATTACTAAAACCAAAACCATCCTAGAAGATGAAAAAATTCAATTCCTAGAAGAGCATTATTCTATGCATGATTTATTAGCCCTAGCGATGGTGAAATGGGAAAAAAACCAATTTGAAGACTTGGCTTATGTGAGCCCTAGATACCTAAAAGAATACTACTTCAAACCGCTTGTCAAATAATTAGGTACAAATTGAGAAAAAATTTAAACTTTGGCGTCGATAAACAGTCAAAGAAGATTGTTTCAACTTTTATACTTTAACTTATATAATAATCAACAATATATATATTAAAAAAACAAACAAGTTAGAATAAAGTCATAACTTTGATTTTGCAATTTTAGTTTATAAACCCCCTTTACTTTTATTGTTATGAACCAATCATTACCCACCCTAACTTTAGCCAACGGACCAAGTCCATTAAAGGTAGATTTATTGCATGCTAAAAAAGCTGCAATGATTTTAAGAGCTTTGAATCACAAATTACGTCAACAAATAGTGAAGCTGATTGACGAACATCAAAAAATGACTGTCACTGAAATTTATGTCAAACTGAGATTAGAACAATCAGTGGCATCACAACATTTAGCCATCTTAAGAAGAGCAGGTATTGTGGTTACTATTCGCGAAGGAAAATTTATTTTCTATAATGTGGACTACAGTCGCATTGATCAAGTAAATCAATTTGTAGAAACCTTAGTGGGATAGTATGGTTTTATCTTTAGCCGAATTTCAACATATCATTCAAGAAGACAATGTCCTTATCATTGATACTCGTGATGAACTTACATTTTTAGAAGGCTATATTACAGGATCCATCCATTTCAAACCTAGCATCATTCAAGAAGCTGCTGCATTGGGCTTGTTCAAATTTGATCAACCTTTATTATTTGTGGGAGATGATGACCATGAAAAAATTGCTATTGCTTATTTTGAAAAACTAGGTTTCTCTCATATCAAAGGATACTTAGAAGGTGGCTACCCCACTTGGTCTGCAGCTAATTTAGCTCGTGATTTAGTCATTGAAGTAGAAGTGGATGAACTCGCTATGGATATCCCTTTTGATGAATTTTTAATGGTGCTAGACATAAGATCGGAAGAAAATTACAACAAAGGACATATCAAAGATTCGGTTCACATTCCATTATTGGAATTTGTTGACCCAGGAAGTTTTTCTGAATTAGATGAACACTTTAATATTTATATTATTAGTGATAATGGAGATACCAATACTTTAGCAGCTAGTATTTTAAAAAAAGAGGGGATTCATAATATTCGAATCGTTCAGGATGGATGGGAAGCAGTCACTTTTTTGAAAGATAAGTTCAAGATAGAAGTTACTAAAAGCAAGCCTAGTGATGACGAGGCAGAAATATTATAAGAATATAGATACTCATTAGATGATAGCAAAGTCAATATTACTTTAAGACTCCACAACCAACTTGCCATACTTCTCAGCATCAAATTCATACTTCCATCTTTTGTGGCTCCATAAATAGTTTGCAGGATTTTGCTTAATCTTTTCCTCTAATGTCTTAACATATAACGCAGTTAATGCACCCTCCTTGAAATTATTAGGAGTAGTGGTCATGACTTCATATTGCATATGATAATGACCTCTCTTAGTAGGATAAAAATGAACTAAAACTTGTGCTGTATTGTTGAGCTTTGCTCCTTTTTCTGGGCCCTTTACAAAGGGAGTCATCCTACCAAAAAAAGGCAACCAATACGCTGATATAGGATTCCCAGGATTTTGATCTGCAGCCAGCGCCATTGCATAATGACCATTCGATGCATATTTTTGGAAATGAGCTCTAAAATTAGTGGCAGGAACCATGATGCTTCCATAACGTTGACGCATAGATAATACTAACTTATTAAAATAAGGATTGCTCAGAGGCATATACACAGCGATGAATGGATACTTGCCATATTTAGAAACTCCCCAATTGGCGAATTCCCAGTTAAAAAAATGACCGGCCATGATTTGAACATTTTGACCAGTTGCATATAAATCATTTAACACTTCCACATTGGAAGTAAACCTTTTTTGAAAGTTTTCATCCGATAAGGAAATCAGCTTGATAGTTTCTAAAATAGAATCTGTAAAATGACTATAAAATTGATGCGCAATTTTTTTTCGCTCTTGATCTGATTTTTCAGGAAATGCAATAGTTAAATTTTTCTGAATAACTTCCTTCCGATACTTTACAACATATTCTAAAATAAAAGCCACAAAGTCACTGATGATGTAAACCAGTCTCCAAGGTAATAAAGACAAAACATAAAAAAACCCATACACTAATTTATACATTCCTGCCTATTTATATTTTATTACTTAGGATCTACCCAAGCTTGATGCTCTTTTAATAATTGAACTAACTCATCCACTGCAATATCACTATCAATATTTCGCTTCATGATTTCTTTGCCTTTATATAAAGTGATTTTCCCAACTCCACTTCCTACATAACCAAAATCAGCATCCGCCATTTCACCAGGACCGTTTACAATACAACCCATGATCGCTATTTTGAGTCCTTTAAGATGACTTGTGACTGCTCTAATTTTAGCAGTGGTCTCTTGCAATTCAAATAAAGTGCGCCCACAACTTGGACAAGAAATATATTCGGTCTTTGAAATTCGAGTTCGAGTGGCTTGTAAAATTCCAAAAGCTGTTGTATTTAAAAACTGCTCAATAGTAGCGTTGTTAAAATAATTGCGTCCAGAAACTTTAGAATTGGAGTCGGCATTTTGATAGGCTTGATATACTTTCCCTGTGACACTTAATCCAATACCATCGCCCATTCCATCCAAAAACAAGGCCCCTGTTTCGGTAGCAAAATGTATTAAATGTTCATCGGCACTGTTCCATGCGCTTTGTGTCATTAGAATAACAGGGTTCTTTATTTTTAATTCCATCATACGTATCACCATTCTTCTCACAGCAGGCATGGCATGTGCGATGGCACTATTTAAACAAAATACCACCGAACTATCTTTGGCAATTTCCAATAATTGATCTTCTCTAATTCCATTTTTGGTATCAAAACAATCTACTGATACAAAATTCACAAAAGCACTTTTACGCGGAGCCGCTATATAATTTCTAAAATCAAACAGAGGTAAATATTTAGTACGATCATTGACGGTCTCCCATGTTTCAGGATTAGTAATGACTCGCAAAGTACCAGGTAATTCAAAAGACAAAGTCTCTTTAGGTAAATAAATGAAATCGGCAGCCGCATCCCCTATATTCCATTTGTCAGTGACTTCATCGTAATGATATCCAATGGAAGCTAAATCGGAAGGCTTCAATAATGTTTGATGACTATAATCCGCAATCACCACTGGCACATTTTTACCTCCTATATGAGAGACTTCTTTGGTGAATCTTCGTTGATACTCAAAAGGGCTATAAGGTAATTGATCTATCAAAGGAATCAGTGATTCCCCTTTTAATCTATTGGCAGGATATCTTTTGACTAAATCACGACATACTGGTATTTCAAATTCTGGATCTTCAGTTAAACTGACTCTTACGGTATCTCCAATTCCATCTTCTAATAAAGTTCCAATTCCTACAGCACTTTTAATACGACCATCTTCGCCATCTCCAGCTTCCGTCACCCCCAAATGCAAAGGATAACATTCATTGAATTCATGTTGCATTTGTTGTATTAATAATCGGTAAGCTTGCACCATCACTTGAGGATTACTGGACTTCATACTCAAGATAATTTGGTGATAATCCAAACTACGAGCAATACGTAAAAACTCCATGGCACTTTCCACCATACCATTAGCAGTATCACCATACCTACTCATAATACGATCACTCAATGATCCATGGTTAGTTCCAATACGCATAGCTGTTCCATGCTCCTTACATATAAGCACTAAGGGTGTGAAACGCTCTCGAATACGTTCTATCTCTTCCAAATATTCAGCATCCGTATATTCAATTTGTTCAAACTTTTTCTTGTCAACATAATTACCTGGATTCACTCTTACTTTGGCCACAATGGTAGCCGCAATTTCGGCGGCATTAGGCGTAAAATGAATATCTGCTACTAAAGGCACATCATATCCCTTTGCAAGTAAACCGGCTTTGATATTTGCTAAATTTTCGGCTTCTTTTTTACTAGGTGCTGTGATACGCACTAATTCCGCTCCTGCTTCAATACAACGAATCACTTGTTGGATTGTTTTTTCGGTATCCATGGTATCGGTCGTGGTCATGGTTTGCACCCTTACTGGATGTCCATTACCAATAATAAGACCTCCCACTTTCACTTCACGTGTAAGTAATCGCTGATAGGATGTTAAAGAATTAGAATAGTATTGCATAATGACTTAGTAAAGATAATTAAAGAAAGATAAATAAAGCTTATCGTGTTCCTTTTAAAAATCCTTGTTGAAGTAAAATATTTTTTAAGAGTTGGATATTTTTTTCTTTTAATTGTTCCCCGCTTTGAGCATCTGTGTTTAAAACAAAAAAGTAAGGATGTTGATTCTCTTCCACATAACCCACTATCCATGTTGCGTAAGGCGCTTGCGTAGTGTCGGATCCTATAATATAACTTAATTGATAGGCAGCATTTTGTTCTCTTTTAATCATGCTTTTATATTTTTCCTGAGACTTTTTTTGAAAAAATAATTCACGGAAGTACAATTTTTTAATCAATCCTAATTGTTCATCAGCAGTTATTTTCAAAGACTGATCCTTCCAAAATTGATGCATATTGGCGCTCACTATCCCTTTGCCATAATGCAAGGAATCAATGGTTTTAATAATTTCAGTTCTCCCCAATTTTGAAATTAATGAATCATAAAATACATCTCCATCAACGGCTTCTGCACTTGAATCTTTATGATTAATTATGCCTTTATCTAAAGCAATCAATGCAGGTAATTCATAAAAGCTAGCTAAAGGTGCGTAGGCTGAATCACGATATCTTGATAAATTATGAATGGTAAAAACATCTGTTCCGTTTTCTAATAGCGCAAAGCTTCCCTTCATTTGTGCACTATCAAACAATTTGCCAATAGCTGCATCCGATATTACATTATTAGGAGAACAAGCTGCAAAAAATATACCCATAAGCCAGAAAACAAAAACAAGCTTTTTCATATTGAATCAATTAGTTTGAATGCACAAAATTACCACATAATGCCAACAAAAACACCTCCAAAATGGAGGTGTTTTAACTAAATAAGGTTCAAATTTTTAAAGAAGGAAGGAATTAATCAATTCCTAATAATTCTACTTCAAAAACAAGGGTAGATCCTGGTCCAATAACGGGTCCAGCAGAACGTTCCCCATAAGCTAATTCAGAAGGAATGAATAATTTCCATTTACTTCCAACTGTCATTAATTGTAAAGCATCTTGCCAGCCTTTAATAACTCCATTTAAAGGGAAACTGATAGGCTCTCCTCTTTGTACAGAACTATCAAACACAGTGCCATCAATTAAAGTGCCATGATAATGACATTTTACTTTGTTGTTTAATGTGGGCTTTTGTGTACCAGTTCCCGCTACTAATACTTCATATTGTAGGCCACTTGTTAATTTCACCACTCCTGGTCTTTTAGCATTGTTAGCTAAAAATTCAGCGCCTATAGCGCGATTTTGTAGGATGTTGTTTTGACTCATTTTATCTTGGTAGTTTTTAATGCAAATATCTAATAAAGTATCTGGAATCTCTGGTTTTGCTAATACGCCTGCCGCCATACCCTTATTAAAAAGAGCGACATTCACATCTTGCAAACCTTGTCCTTTTAAGCTTTGAGCTATACGATAACCTAGTGCATAAGAAGCACTATCCTTTGTGTTTTTAAGACTACTTCCTACAGCATTAACAGCCACCTTAGCATTTGCCACTTTAAATGGTTGAACAGGAACTGCGGTTTTGGGAGTCGCTACTGTTTTAGGAGCCACTGCCTTAGTTGTCTGCGCTTGAGCCATGACTAAAAAACAAAAGGAACTAATAATGAATACTAATTTTTTCATGTTTAATTATAATTGAATAAAGAATATCCTCTATACTGCTTTGTTACAGAGAGGACGTCAAAAATACGTTAGAAACAGATTCAAAGTGGGCTTATACTAAAAATACTATGTTAAAAGCTGATGAATGGTGTTTTCAATTTTAGAAAGCTCCATTTTATCCATCACCCATTTCATTTGGCTTGCTATTTGACTGGTACATAAATTGCCAATACTTCCTTCATGAGTATGAGAAACTTGAGTAGAATAAGTATAGCTTCCCTCTTCGATAGCCTTACCTACTTTTTTATAAGCATCTCTAAATGGCACCCCCGCGTTCACTAATTTATTGACCTCTTCCACACTAAATAAAAATTGATATTTAGGGTCTTCTAATATTTGCGGTGTTACTTTCATGTTTTCAATCATCAAAGTAGCCATGGATAAACAATTACGTAATTCGGTAAAAGCAGGAAACAAATGTTCCTTTAATAATTGCAAATCACGATGATAGCCAGAAGGTAAATTGGTGGTCATCATCATTATTTCATTGGGCAAAGCCTTGATACGATTACAATACGAACGAATTAATTCAAAAACATCTGGATTTTTTTTATGCGGCATGATGCTGGAACCTGTTGTTAATTCATCAGGGAAACTAATGAATCCAAAATTTTGATTCATGAATAAACAAGCATCCATGCTTAACTTACTTAATGTATCTGCAATATTTGCCAAAGCATTGGCAGTGATACGTTCCGCCTTGCCTCTTCCCATTTGAGCATATACCACATTAAAATTAAGTGTATCAAAACCTAATAATTCAGTGGTTCTTTTACGATTGATAGGAAAAGAAGAGCCATAACCCGCAGCAGATCCCAAAGGATTTTTATTGACTACTTGCAATGCGGCTTGTAAAATAGTCATATCATCCACTAAACTTTCTGCATAAGCTCCTAACCAAAGTCCAAAAGAAGATGGCATGGCTAATTGCAAATGCGTATAGCCAGGTAATAAATCATTTTTATGCGCTTCACTTTTTACTTGAAGAACTTTAAAAAAAGAATCCACTTCTTTAGCAATGCTAATAAGTTCTGCTCTTAAAAAAAGTTTGATATCTACTAAAACTTGGTCATTTCTGCTTCGAGCACTATGAATTTTTTTACCAATGTCTCCTAATTTTTCTGTGAGCATCATTTCCACTTGTGAATGAATATCTTCTACACCAGGAGATAGTTCAAAATTTCCTTTTTGAATGCTATTGTATATTTCTACTAATTCTTTTTTAATCGCGACTAATTCCAAAGGAGTTAACAATCCCACTTCAGATAACATTGTAGCATGGGCGATGGAACCTAATACATCATGTGCAGCCAAATACATATCCATGCTAGGATCGTTGCCAATGGTAAATTGTTCTACCGAAGCGGCTACCTTTCCATTTTTTTGCCAAAGCTTGCTCATATTATAAATAGTTTTTCTAATAATTGAATGTAAGTTACGATGCCTTCTTTTATTTCATTGATATAAACATATTCATCTGCAGTATGGCTGCGTGCTGAATCTCCGGGACCCATTTTTAATGCAGGGAAAGGCATCAAAGCTTTGTCTGATGAAGTGGGAGATCCATAATACCCTTTACCCAAAGCAATTCCAGCTTTTACAATGGGATGATCCAATGCGATAGAAGATGATTTTAAACGTGTACTCCTGGGTGTGACTGTTACTTGAATATTTTGTTGAATTGCTTGAATATTTTGTTGAATGGTTTCTAAAATTTCTTGGAAACTGTACAATTCATTCACTCTAATGTCCACCACAATTTTACAAGAAGCAGGTACTACATTATGATGTTTATTGTCGGTTTCAATAACAGATACCGTCATTTTTACAGGACCTAATAAATCGGACACTTTAGAAAACTGATACTCATTGAACCATTGCAATACGGGTAACATTTTAGTAATGGCATTGTCCCCTTCATTACGAGCAGCATGTCCCGCTTTTCCAGTAGTCACTATATCTAAAACTAATAATCCGCGTTCGGCAATAGCCATTTCCATTTGAGTAGGTTCTCCTACTATTCCAAACGCAACATTTTTTAATTGAGGTAAAACCATTTCAATACCATGCTGCCCCGAAATTTCTTCTTCTGCGGAAGCCACATAAACCATATTGTAAGGCAAAGAAGCCTGATCATAAAAATATAAAAAAGTAGCTAATAAGCTCACTACACTAGCTCCTGCGTCATTACTTCCTAATCCATATATTTTACCTTGATGTTCAAATGGACTAAAGGGCTCAAAAGTATATCCCTGATTGGGTTTCACGGTATCGTGATGGGAGTTTAACAAAAGTGTAGGCAAGGCTTCATTAAAATGCAAATTGTATGCCCAAATATTATTTTTATCTTGATGAACTTGAATATTTTTTTGCAGCAAATAATTTTTAATGGATGCTGCAGTTTGATCTTCCTCTTTACTAAACGAAGGAATCGTAATTAAAGTTTTCAATAAATCAATGGCTTCATTTTGAAGTTGACTTATAATAGGTGATATGTTTTGCAAATCTGACATTATATTTGAATAGTGGTACCTGCCGTACCCTGTATTAATTCATTTAATTTTTCTCCTTTCCCAATGATGACGGAATGTACCCCTTGTTCTAATGCTTTAAAAGCATTGTCCAATTTAGGAAGCATCCCTTCTACAATGATGTTTTGAGATTTTAGTTGTTGGTATTTTTCAAAATTCATTTTCCCCAACACAGATGCAGGATCTTGAACATTTAGCAGCACTCCTTCTTTCTCAAAACCATAGATCAAATGTACATCATAGTGTTTTGATAAAGCGGTAGCAATACTTTGTGCAATGGTATCCGCATTGGTATTTAAAATTTGTCCTTTCCCATCATGTGTTAATGGTGCCATAACCAACTTTGTTCCTTTTTGCAATAAATCAATAAATGCGTTTTCATTTACTTCATCTATATCTCCTACAAAACCATAATCAACAGTGGGATGTACTCTTTTATGTGCTTTTATTAAATTTGCGTCAGCCCCAGTAATTCCAAGCGCAGGCACTCCCTCTGCTTGTAATTGAGCGACTATACTTTTATTAATCAATCCCCCATACACCATTGTTACTATTTTGAGGGTCTCTGCATCTGTCACTCTTCGGCCTTCAATCAATTGTTGTTTGACCCCTAATTGATTCGCTAATTGTGTCGCTAATTTACCCCCTCCATGTACTAAAATAGCATGTCCCTCTAAAGCAGCAAAGGCTTTGAGACAGGCAGTTAATACAGTAGGGTCATCTACTATATTTCCTCCTATTTTAATGACATATAATTTTTCCATATCAACTCTTTAGTTCCATTTATTTATGTTTATTACAAACCTGTTCTACTTACTTCAATGCATTTAATATTTCACTTAATACTGCTTGTGCTGCCCACACTCTATTGGAAGCTTGTTGGGTCACAATGCTATTTGCGCTATCTAATACTTCCGAACTTAATTCAACATTACGACGCACAGGCAAACAATGCATCACTTTCGCATGATTACTAGTGGCTAATTTTTTATTCGTGAGCATCCAAGAATCATCTGTTGATAAAACTTTTCCATAGTCATGGTAGGCACTCCAATTTTTCACATATACAAAATCAGCTCCTGCTAGTGCTTCATTTTGATCCTGCGTTATAGTGGCTCCTTTAGTAAATTTTTCATCTAATTCATATCCTGCAGGATGTGTAATCACAAAATCGGCTTCACCCCATGCATTTACCCACTCGCTAAAACTATTAGCCACACATTGCGGAATAGATTTAATATGAGGCGCCCAAGTTAAAACCACTTTAGGTTTTTTAGTAACCAAAGGTTGCGCTGTCATTATTTCTTGTATCGTTATAATATCAGTCAATGATTGTAAAGGATGTAAAGTGGCTGATTCCAAACTGATCACTGGAATACCTGTATACTTAATAAACTGATGAATAATATTTTCGCTATAATCTTCTGATTGATTCACTAATCCAGGAAAAGTTCTGATGCATAAAATATCAAAGTACTGTCCTAAAATAGGAGCTGCATCTTTAATATGTTCAACTGTGGTTCCATTCATAATGGCTTGCTCATTGAATTCTAAAGCCCACCCTTCTTTATCAACGTTAAATACAATGGGCTCCATACCTAAATTTTGGGCGGCAATTTGTGTACTTAATCTCGTTCTCAAACTTGGATTTAGAAATAATAATCCAATACGTTTACCCACTCCTAAATTTTTATGAAGTAAAGGTTGTTTTTTATAAGCTAGCGCTTTAGCAACTAACTCATTTATAAGAGAGACATCTTTAACTGATATAAATTGTTTCATAAAATTAAAGAGGCGTTTTTGAAATTTGATGAATGGCTTGATTCAATCTTTCTAAGAACAATTGAATATCCTCCATACTGATCGCTAAGGATGGAAGTAATCTAATGACATTGGGTTTGGCTTCGCCCGTAAATACTTTAAAATCGTTTAATAACACTTTTCTGATATCTGCAAAAGCTTCTTCCATTTCAAAACCAATCATTAATCCTCTTCCTCTTACTACTTTAACACCTTTGGTTTGTTGCAATGCCTCCATTAAATATTTTCCTTTCTCTTCTGCAGCTGAAATTAAATTTTCTTGTTGTATCACTTCTAATACCGCCAATGCAGCAGCACATGCTAAGGGGTTACCTCCAAAAGTGGTTCCCAACATTCCAAACTTAGGAGGTATATGTGGTGCAATTAATATGCCGCCTATAGGAAACCCATTTCCCATACCTTTTGCCATAGAATAAATATCTGCATGTACACCTGCATGATCATGTGCAAAAAATTGACCTGATCTAGCATAACCACATTGAACACTGTCCGCAATATAAAGAGCGCCATGTGTATCACACAAGGAACGAATACTTTGTAAAAAAGCATCACTCGCTTCGTAAATTCCAGCAACACCTTGAATCCCCTCCACTATCACTCCTGCAATTTGATCACCTTGCTCTTTAAAACAATTTTCTAAAGCAGCGATATCATTCAATGGAAGAAAAATAATGTTATTTGTTTCGTTTACGGGAGCTACAATACTGGGATTGTCAGTAGCGGCAACGGCTAATGATGTACGCCCATGAAAAGATTTTTTAAACGCTACTATTTTTTTTCTACCGGTATGAAAAGAAGCAAGTTTTAATGCATTCTCATTGGCTTCGGCTCCACTATTACATAAAAATAATTGATAGTCTTTTTTTCCGCTCACTTCGTTCAATAAGTCAGCCAATTGAGTTTGTATAGGAAGTATCACTGAATTAGAATAAAAAGCAATGGCATGCAATTGATCTTCGATACGTTTTACCCAATGCGGATTTGTATGACCAATGCTAATGACAGCATGACCTCCATACATATCTAAATACTCTTGGCCTTTTTCATCCCAAACTCGGCTACCACTAGCCTTAGTAATAGCAATTGGATTTAAAGGATATACATTGAATAAAGACATAATATTATTTTTAAAATTGACTTGCTTTTAATTGAAGGCCGGCTGTTTCAGGAAACTCAAACAATAAATTCATATTTTGGACCGCTTGCCCCACCGCTCCTTTCAATAAATTATCTATGACAGAATGAATAGCAATTTTATTTCCTTGTTGCTCTAGCTGTATAAAACATTTATTGGTATTCACAACTTGTTTTAAATCAATAGGTGATTTAGAAACATGTACAAAGGGATGTGATGCAAAAAAAGAAGTATATAAATGATATAATGACTCAAGTGATTCTTTGGTATCTAAAACCGAAGTGACAAATATACCTCTGGTAAAATCTCCTCTCCATGGCACAAAATGAACTTGTGCTTTTTCATCGCCCTGCAATTGATGCAAACTTTGATGAATCTCATGTAAATGCTGATGTTGCAATGTTTTATAAGCTTGGATATTATTTGCTCTCCAGCTAAAATGGCTCGTTGCACTTAATCCTTGTCCCGCACCTGTAGATCCTGTGATACCTGTTGTGTATACATCTGCTACCATTCCTTTGTCAGCCAATGGTAATAAACCTAATTGAATCGCTGTAGCAAAACATCCTGGATTAGCAATATTTTGGGCAGATTGAATAGCTGCTTTTTGTAATTCAGGTAAACCATATACAAAAGTTCTGTCTCCTATTTTATTTTGCGAAGTCAATCTGAAATCTTGAGAAAGGTCAATTATTTTAGTAGAAGATGCAATTGTGTTTGTTTCTAAAAACTTTTTAGCATCTCCATGACCTACACATAAAAACAAAACATCGATATCGGCATTTAGTTCAGATGCAAATGCAAGATGGGTATCTCCCAATAAATCCGCATGAACACTACTCACTAAAGCGCCTGCATGACTCGTACTATGTACAAAAGCAATTTGCACTTTTTCATGATGCAATAAAAGTCTGATGAGTTCACCGCCAGTGTAGCCAGCGCCGCCCACAATACCTACTTTAATTTGATGTGACATAATAGTTGTTTAAATTATTTTTTATTGGCCGCTTTAATTTGATGAAATATGCTCGTTTGATTACCAAATATTTTGGTAAAGCCTCTCACATCATTTCCTGTCCAACCTGTATTCATTTCGCCATACTTTCCAAATTTGGAACTCATTAAATCATTCGGTGATTCAATGCCAATAATTTGAAAACGATATGGATTTAATTGAACAAATACTTGCCCTGTTACTTGTTCTTGCGAATGTGTTAAAAATGCTTCAATATCTCTCATCACTGGATCTAAAATTTGTCCTTCATGTAACCAGTTGCCATAAAATTGCGCCAATTGATCCTTCCATGATAATTGCCATTTAGTTAACACATGTTTTTCTAAAGCATGATGCGCTTTTAAAATTACCATGGGTGCCGCAGCTTCAAAACCTACACGGCCTTTGATGCCAATAATAGTATCGCCCACATGTATATCGCGACCAATGCCATAAGGGCCTACGATAGATTGAATATATTGAATCGCTTCTGTTGGATGTGTAAATGATTTTTGATTCACCATTTTTATTTCTCCTTTTTCAAAACCAATCACCAATTCCTCCTCTTGCCCTTCTTTACTCATAGGAGTAGGCCATGCCGATTCTGGTAACATTCCTTTAGACTGTAAGGTTTCTTTTCCTCCTACACTAGTTCCCCAAAGTCCTTTATTGATAGAGTAAGCTGCTTTTTCAAAATTCATAGCAACTCCTTTTCCTTTTAAATATTCTATTTCCGCTTCTCTGCTTAATTGTAAATCACGAATAGGTGTTAAAATTTCAACTCCTGGAATCATGATTTGAAAAATCATATCAAAACGTACTTGATCATTTCCTGCACCTGTACTTCCATGGGCAACTAATTTGGCATCCATTTTTTTAACATGTGCTGCAATGTGCAATGCCTGACTTAAACGTTCGGCACTCACACTTAATGGATAGGTGTTATTTTTTAAAACATTGCCATAAATTAAGTATTTGATAATATCATCGTAATATCCTTTGACTGCATTGACTGTAGTGTGAGACTTCACTCCTAAAGCATAAGCATGTGCTTCTACTTTTTTTAATTCTTCTTCCGTAAACCCGCCTGTATTCACGATCACGCTATGCACTTCTAATCCTTTATCTTCAGATAAATATTTGACACAAAATGTGGTATCCAAACCACCACTAAACCCTAATACTACTTTTTCCATACTTTTATTTTTTTCTAAACCAATTGAAAAATTTATTTTGTTTATCACGACTTGATGTTGGCACATCTTCTTGTGTTGCTTTAGGTTCATACAACATGGCAGTACACATACAATTTTTACGATCCTTACTCATTAATATATCATAGTTCACGCAACTTTTACATCCAGCCCAAAATTCTTCGTCATCTGTTAATTCACTATAGGTAACAGGCTCGTATCCTAATTCACTATTAATTTTCATGACCGCCAACCCCGTAGTTAATCCAAATAATTTCGCATCGGGATATTTTTCACGGGATAATTGAAAAATAGTTTGTTTGATTTTTTTAGCAATCCCACTTTTTCTAAATGAAGGTGCTACAATCAATCCACTATTCGCTACAAATTGACCATGTTGCCATGCTTCGATATAACAAAATCCAACCCACTCGCCAAATTCGGTATGTGCAATTACCGCTTTGCCTTCTTCAATTTTTTGAGCCACATATTCGGGACTTCTTTTGGCAATACCAGTGCCACGCGCTTTTGCGGAGGATGCCATCTCGTCGGTAATGGCGCTTGCATAGGAAGTGTCGCCACTATGGGCTATACGAACTATAATGTTTTGTTCCAATGATGTAAACGGTTTAAATGAATGAACAGTTTTGGCTTCAATTAAGACTATTTCGGGGCTTTTTCCACTGATAGGGGCAAGTGCCAATTGCTCGTCCTATCAGAATCCACGTCGGCATCTAGCCGCAAGGGGCAACCTAATAGGGCTGTTCAAAACAGGTACAGGTGCTAAAAAAGCACTAGATGTAAAAGTAAAAGTGGTTACCTGTTTCATTTATAAAATCCTGTTTGAGGAATGAGGTGTAAAAGTATTAAATAAATATAGAAATGGAGGGTGTTTAGCCTTATAATTTGCCAAAAAACCCTTTTTGGGATTGATTTGGACTGCAAAAAGAATGACTGTTAGTTTTTTGGAACTACATTAGTCCTTAATTTTGTACTAAGATTTGGAATACAATTCATTGCACCATCTCTCCAACTACTAAAAACTATGAAAAAA
>CANBSH010000015.1 GCA_947372105.1 Chitinophagaceae bacterium | reverse complement strand
CTGACAGTGACTTCCTGAGGTGCTTTCTCATATACGGCAAGTTCATAAATTAATTCGAGTAATCTTGGGCAATCTGTTTGTAAAGCACGTCGTATGATAATGTCCATTCTAAATTATTTTAAAAGCGCTTAAATTTTTGATAATGCTTGCGCTAAGTCAGCTTCTAAATCTTCGTAATTTTCAATGCCTACACTCATTCTAATTAAACCATCGGTAATGCCATATTTAATTCTTTCAGCGTGAGGAATACCATAATGTGTCATGCTTGCAGGATGCGATACTAGAGTATCTACAGTACCTAATGAAACTGCGCGAGTACACACTTCTAATGCATCTATGAATTTTTTACCTGCATCAAGTCCCCCTTTTAATTCAAAGCTCATTAATGGAGCATGATTTTTCATTTGTTTACATGCAATGGCATGATCAGGATGAGATGTTAATCCAGTATAATTAACTTTTTCTACAGCAGGATGGGTATTTAAAAATTCGGCTACTTTTTTGGTATTGCTGCAATGTCTGTCCATTCTAATTTCCAAAGTTTTCATTCCTTGAATTAATAAGTAGGCATCAAAAGCGTTACTGTTGCCTCCTAATAAAGCATGCCATTTCCAAACTTTAGAATTCATGAATTCTAAATCCTTTCCTAACAATACACCATGCAATGCCGAGCCATGCCCATTTAAAAATTTAGTAGCGGAATGAAAAACGAAATCGGCTCCTAATGCAAATGGTTGTTGTAAATAAGGAGTTGCCACTGTATTGTCTACCGAAACTCGAATGCCATGCTGATGTGCAATGGTTGAAATGGCTTTAATGTCAACACACTGCAATGTAGGATTAGCAGGTGTTTCCAAGTGGATCAATTTAATATTTGAATTTTCTTGAATTGTTTTTTCTAATAAAGCGCTATCTCGTACATCTATTAATATGCATTTAATTCCTGCTTCTAATAAAAGTTTTTGCATGAGTTCTTGTGTACCACCATATAATGAATAGTGTGACAATAAAGTATCTCCTGCACTTAATGTACTTAAAAATAAAGTAGTCATAGCAGCTTGTCCACTTGCATGTAATAATGCTTTGAGTGCTAAGGGTTCCCCTTTTTCATCTTTTAGTCCAAACGATTCTAATGCAGCAATGGTTTCTTCTGCTGCAGTGAATGTAGGATTGCCCCATCTTGTATATATTCTTGTTTTATCTGCACTTTTAAATCGTTCCATCCCTTCATCGGTGGATCCAAATGTGAATGTGGAAGTGGCATAGATTGGAGTGGTGTGTGAGAAATTATCATTTTCAGTACTTGCAGTATGCAAGGTCACAGTGCTGATTCCTTTAAAACTTTTCTTTTTCATAATTTCTTTTTTAATTCCTCCTTAAATATAACAAATAATACAGCGTACACTATGATTCAATTATTGACCCCTTATTTTAGTTATTAACCCCTTATTTATTTAGTAAGCCCATTTAATCCAGGCAGCTCCCCAGGTGAATCCACCTCCAAAAGCAGCTAAAATTAAGTTATCTCCTTTATTTAATTTTGATTCCCATTCCCATAAGCAAAGTGGGATGGTGGCAGCAGTCGTATTACCATATTTTTGAATATTGATCATCACTTTCTCTTTAGGTAAATTCATTCTATTAGCTGTAGCATCAATGATTCTTAAATTCGCTTGATGTGGAACTAGCCATGCAATATCATCTCCCGTTAAATTATGTTTCTCCAATAGTTCAGCACTTACATCTGCCATTCCTTTTACTGCAAATTTAAAAACAGGTTGTCCGTCCTGAAAAGCATAATGTTCTTTTGCTAAGACAGATTCTACAGTTGCTGGCTTTAAACTTCCTCCTGCTTTAATATGTAAATATTCGCGTCCACTACCATCGCTTTTCAAAATGGCATCTTGAAATCCATCTTCATCTTTAGAAGGTTCTAACAACACAGCTCCAGCTCCGTCTCCAAATATGATACAGGTCGCACGATCGGTATAGTCAATAATAGAACTCATTTTATCTACACCCACCACAATAATTTTTTTATAACGACCACTCTCAATAAAACTGGCTCCTGTATGTAATGCAAATAAAAATCCACTACATGCTGCACCAAGATCAAAACCAAAAGCATTTTTCGCACCTATTTTATCTCCAATTATATTAGCGGTTGCTGGAAAAATCATATCGGGCGTAACAGTGGCGCAAATGATACAATCAATTTCTAAAGGGTCTAGGTTCTTTTTTCTTAAAATCTCTTCAACGGCTCTTGCCCCCATATCTGAACTGGCTTTTCCGGGTTCTCTTAATATGCGACGCTCCGAAATACCTGTTCGGGTTCTAATCCATTCATCATTGGTATCCACCATTTTTTCGAGGTCAAAATTGGTTAATTTGGTTTCGGGAACATAGCCTCCCACAGCCGTTATGGCTGCCTTATTTGTTTGTGACATACTTCAATTAGTATTTTGGCTTACAAATATCTTAAAAAATGGCCAAGAATCCGTTAAAAAGCCCATTTTTCGTACCTTAAGTATTATTTTTGAACACATTATGATCGCATCATTACAAGGCAATTTTGTCCAATTAACTCCTGCTAAATTAATAGTAGATGTAGGAGGAGTTGGGTACGAAGTAAATATTAGTTTGAATACTTACGAAGCTATTTCCAAAAAGGAGAAAGGCTTGCTCTATACTTATTTACATATCACCGAAAATTCACAAGTTCTTTTTGGTTTTCATGAACCTGCCGAAAAGGAATTGTTTTTGCATTTGATAAGTGTTTCTGGAGTGGGTGCGAGTACAGCGAGAATGATGTTGTCTGGAATGCAACCTGAGGAAATTATTAGAGCCATTGTAAACGGAGAAGCGAGATTGCTAGAGCAGATTAAGGGAATAGGTAAAAAATCGGCCGAAAGATTAGTACTTGAATTAAGAGATAAACTTGCTAAAATTCCATTACAAGCACACTCCTTAGGTGGTGGCAATTCATTTGCTAAATCTACTCCCCAACAAGATGCAATACAGGCTTTAATTTCACTTGGTATTCAAAAAACAATTGCCGAAAAGGCAGTTGAAAAAACGCTTCAATTGGAAGGGGCGGATGTAAGCTTGGAAGTGTTGATCAAAGCAGCACTCAAAAATTGCTAATCTTTATTTTGTAAGTTTTGAAAAAAATGCAGTCTTATTTTATTGGTTTGCTTTTGCTCTTGGCGAATGTGCCATTGCATGCTCAATTAAAAATAGATTCTGCTGTACAAAAAAATGACGCGCGCTTTAATGACTCGATCTCTAAGAAAATAAAAGATACCACTGTTTATTCTTTTTTAAATGATTTAAAGTATCCCATCAACGATCGACGTGGTGATTTTTTATCACAATCCAGCAAAAATCCATTTGATGTTAGAGATACGAGTATTGTAAAACGTAAAGTAGAGTATGATCCTCGTTCCAAAAGATACTTTTTAACAGATCTAATTGGAGGAAAGTATGAGCGTTCACCTAATGTGTTAAGTTTTGAAGAGTTTTCTAAATTAAGGGCCACTCAGGATGAGCAGGCATATTTTCGTCAAAGAGCCAATTCAATTGGAGTATTGAATCGAAAAATTACAAGACCCAAGTCCAAAGTATTTGATAGTTATTTTGATCGTTTATTTGGAAAAACAGAGTCGGATTTAAAAGTTGACATTAAGCCTGTAGGAGAGATTAATGTAAAAGCGGGTTATCAAGGTCAAAATGTAATGAACCCTACTTTGCCAGAAAGAGCCAGAAAAAATGGAGGGTTTGATTTTGATGCGAACACCAATTTTAGCATGAATGCGAGTATTGGTGATAAATTAAAATTTCCTATTAATTTAAATACACTTTCTAATTTAGGTTTTGACAATCAAATAAAATTAAATTACAAAGGCAAGAAAGATGAAATTATAAAAAGCCTAGAAGCAGGTAATATTAATTTTGTTTCTAGAAGCACACTCATACCAAGCACTCAAAATTTGTTTGGTTTAAAAACGCAAATGCAATTTGGTAGATTGTTTGTGACCGCAGCAATAGCCAATCAAAAATCTCAAAGACAATCCATGGCATTGCAAGGAGGATCTTCTACACAGAAGTTTCAAAAACGTTTGGATGATTACGAGGAAAATAGACACTTTTTATTAGCCCAATATTTTAGAAATAACTTTAATAAAGCAATGTCCACATTGCCTTTAATCAGTTCGCAGGCACAAGTACAACGTATTGAAGTATGGGTAACGAATCGGTATGGTCAAACCACGAATGCACGTGATGTAGTGGGTTTAATGGATATCGGGGAGCCTGTTCCTAATAATAAAGCATACACGTTAGATCCTAACATTAAGTTTCCAGATAATAACGCGAATAATTTATACAAAACCATTGCTACCAATACTGCAGCCAGGAATCCATCTGCAGTGAGTGGTGTTTTAAATATGGCGGGATTAAGAAGTGCGGAAGATTATGAACGCACATTTGCTCGAAAATTAACCGAGAATGAATATTATTTCAATCCTCAAATTGGTTTTCTTTCTTTAAATATTCCATTGCAACCAGATGAAGTATTGGCGGTTGCTTTTCAGTATACCTATAATGGGAGAGTGTATCAGGTAGGTGAATTTTCTGAAAATACTGCGTTGGATCCTAACAAAGGAATTCAAAATGTATTGTTTTTGAAATTATTGAAAGCGACTACACAAAGAACCGATTTGCCTATTTGGAATTTGATGATGAAAAACGTGTATTCATTAGATTTATTTGGGGCTATTCAACAACAAGATTTTCAATTGAATGTTTTATATGAAGAGCCTAGCAAAGGATTAAAAAGATATTTACCTGTCACTAGCCCAAGTGTGGAAGGGCAGTCTTTAATTAAATTGTTGAGATTAGATCGTTTGAATAATCGAAATGATCCACAACCTGATGGTGTCTTTGACTATGTAGAAGGATTTACTGTGTTATCTAAAATGGGTCGAATTATATTTCCTTTATTGGAACCTTTTGGAGATGATTTAAAAGGAATTGCCTTTAAGGGTATAGATAGTTTAATTGCAAGTAAATATTTGTTTCCGCAATTGTATCGAAACATTAAAGCAGAAGCGCAAACCTTTGCTAATTTGAATCGCTTTGTGATGGAAGGCCAAGTGAAAGGTAGTGCAGGTGGATCTGAAATTAGTTTGAATGCATTTAATGTACCTCCAGGTTCCGTTTCGGTAAGAGCAGGGGGGCAGGTGTTAATGGAAGGCAGAGACTATGTGGTGGACTATGGTTCCGGGACGGTTCGTATTATTAATCCTGGAATTTTAAGTTCTAATATTCCAGTGAATGTTTCTTTTGAAAATAATTTAGGATTTGGATTTCAAGAGCGAGGTTTTAGGGCTCTACGTTTGGATTATATGGCTAATAAAAATTTCAGTTTGGGGGTATCATCTACCAAATTAACCGAACGACCTTTTTTCACTAAAACTAATTTCGGATCTGACCCCATTAGTAATTCGATGTATGGTTTTGATTTTAATTATAAAACAGAACTTCCTAGTGTTACAAAAGCATTAGATAAACTTCCTTTTTATAGTACAAAAGCAAAATCATATTTAACAGCTTATGGGGAAGCTGCTTATTTGCAACCCGGTCATGCACAACAAATTGGTAAGGGTGGCAATGGGGTAGTGTATTTAGATGATTTTGAAGCAACAAGAACGAATATTGACTTACGTTTTCCATTTACTTCATGGGCTTTGGCTTCCACTCCTCAAGATAAATTTAAAGAGGCAGTGTTAACCGATTCTATTGATTACAATTTTAATCGTGCAAGATTATCTTGGTATACTATTGAACCTACTTTGCAAGATAAAAATAGTTCGACTAATCCTTTAAAATCAAATTTGGCATCATTAAGCGATCCAAGAGTGCGACAAGTATTTACAAATGAATTGTTTCCACAAAAAACAACCAATATCACTGATGTTCAATTGCCCACTTTCGATTTAAGTTATTATCCCAAAGAACGTGGACCTTACAATTATAATTACAAGGATTTAGATGCGACTGGAAAGTTTATTAATCCCAAAGACAAGTGGGGTGGTATTATGCGCGCCTTAGATCAAACCGATTTTGAAACCAGCATTATTGAATATGTTGAATTTTGGGCACAGGATCCTTTTATAAAATCGGGCGCAACCAAAGGAAGTTTGGTGTTGAATTTAGGAAATGTAAGTGAAGATATTTTAAAAGATGGTAGACGCTTTTATGAAAATGGAATGCCTACACCCACTATACCTGCTGGGATTGATAGTTCTACCTGGGGCCGTGTACCAGTGAACCCCATTCAAGTGACCAATGCATTTAGTAATAATCCAGAGGATCGTAAATTTCAAGATGTGGGTTTAGATGGTTTAGGAGATGATGATGAGCGCATTAAAAAAGCATACATCATAAATAAGATTTCTAATAATACAGTCAAGCAACAATTTATCACTGATCCATCTGCAGATAACTATGTATGGTATCGTGATGCCAAGTATGATGCAGGAGCAGCAGGTATTTTAAACAGGTATAAATATTATAATAACCCCCAAGGTAATTCGGCCTTAGCAGGTACGGGGGCCTTTAGTAGTGCAGCCACATTATTGCCTGATAATGAAGATTTGAATAGAGATAATACCTTGAATGAGACAGAAGCATATTTTGAATATGAAATTAACTTAGAGAAAAATAATATTTCAGTAGGGAATACCAAATATGTCACAGATGCTAAAACTGTAAACGTAACCTTAGCGGACGGCAC
Source organism: Chitinophagaceae bacterium (assembly GCA_947372105.1). GTDB lineage: Bacteria > Bacteroidota > Bacteroidia > Chitinophagales > Chitinophagaceae > Sediminibacterium. The sequence continues at coordinate 38,889 of CANBSH010000015.1, read as the reverse complement.
AAAGAGTATTGAAAACTGGTACTTGTTTAGAGTGCCCATAAAATCATACACTAGAAATATTGGGGGCATAAGGGATTTTAAATCTATACGATTTATAAGAATGTATTTGACCAATTTTGAGGATTCAGTCACCTTACGTTTTGCAAAATTGGATTTAGTGCGTAATCAGTGGAGACAGTATAATTATGTGATAGATAGTTTAGGCAATTATGATTCATTGAGTGGTAACAATCAAAATACAAGGGTGAATACTTTGGCTGTAAGTGTAGAAGAAAATGGAAGCAGAACCCCGGTTAATTATGTGATTCCTCCTGGCATTGAACGTGTACAAATGCTAAGTAATAATGGGGTGAATTTGTTGCAAAATGAACAGGCATTAAGTATTCAATTAAACGGGTTACAAAAAAACGCATCTCCAAGAGGGGTATTTAAAACTATGAATGTGGACGTTCGTCGTTATGGAAAGTTGTCTATGTTTATTCATGCAGAGGATAAGAAAAATATAAATAGAGTAGATAGCGGTTCTATGACAGCTATTATTCGAATTGGACAGGATTTTCAAAACAACTTTTATGAAATAAGAATACCGTTGACTACGACGAAGCAAAAAGTGTATTCTAATGCAGAAGCGAGAGAAGTGTGGCCTCTAGAAAATGAGTTGAATTTAAGTATGATGGATTTAGTGCAATTAAAATTAGAACGAAATAAGCAAAACGTTCCTTTTAATAAAAAATTTGGTCTGAATCGGGGCAGACAAAGATATTCTGTGATGGGGAATCCTAATTTGGGAGAAGTAAGAGGAATTTTAATTGCTTTTGAGAATACTAGTTCATCGGTTCCTATGGATGCTGAAGTTTGGGTGAATGAATTAAGATTATCCGATTTGGATGAAGCAGGATCTTGGGCAGCTTTAGGTAGAATGGATTTGACTTTAGCTGATTTAGGTACTGTGGCGGTTTCGGTGAACAGCCATACTTCTGGTTTTGGAAGTATAGAGCAAAAAATGAATGAGCGCGCGAAAACAGGATTGACTCAGTTTGATATTGCAGCAAATATTGACGCAGGAAAATTATTACCCAAACAAGCTAGAATATCATTGCCAGTTTTTGCGAGCATCAATAAAACAATGGAGAACCCGCAGTACGATCCTTTTGAAAAAGATATATTGTATAAGGATAAAATTAACAGCTTGACTGGAAGCAAATTAGACTCAGTCAAAAAAGCATCCATAGATCAAACGACTATCAAGACAATTAATTTTACAAATGTTCGCTTTTTGCCTGGAAAAAATCCCTCTTTAATTAGCTTGAGCAATTTTGATTTTAGTTATTCCTATTCTCAATTATTGCAATCTAGTCCTGTGGTGAGTCAAAATAAAATTGACAAACAAAGAGGGGCTATTGGGTATACTTTTAATAAAAACGGAAAATCCTTTGAGCCGTTTAGGAAATTAATAAAGTCCAATTCCCCTTGGTTAACTTGGGCGAAGGAGATAAATGTAAATCCAACTCCTAATTTAATTAGTTATAGAGCAGTATTTGATCGACAATTTGGTGAATTTATTCCAAGGGTGGTGAATTCGTTTGATGGGACTACAGATAGAGTGGATACCACTTATGATAAATATTTTACCATGAGTAGATTGTTTAATATGCGATGGAGCTTAACAAGATCATTGCATTTAGACTTAAATGCAATGATGAATTCTCGAATAGAAGAGCCAGCAGGAAGAATAGATACCAAAGAGAAAAAAGATTCTTTAATGCGTATGTTATTGCAAGCTGGACGTAATACTTTATATACCCAAAGAGCAACATTGAGATATGATATACCCACCAATAAGTTCCCATTAACTGATTGGATTATGTCAAGCTATAATGTTTCTACCAATTATAATTGGGTAGGAGCAAGTAGATTAGCGCAAGAGTTAGGTAACACCATTGAAAACACATTTTCACAACAGTTGAATGCCCAGTTTAACTTTACGAATTTTTATAATAAATCTAAATTGCTGAGAGCGGCTTTAACTAATATGCCGAATCAGGGATCACAAAATGCAGCCAATCCATTAGCAAATAGGATTTTAATGACTAAAGAGGAAGCATTGCAAGGTAAAAAAGGGAAAGAACGAATTGTAGCATTAAAAAAATGGAGAGAAGCGCGCAGACAAGAACGTATTGCGCAAAGAGTATTGAAAGCAAATGAACCCGTGAACTTTCCAGATGCGTTAAAACCGATTGCCAACTTTTTCATGATGCTCAAAACGGCATCTGTTGATTATGCCGAAAATTATAACAGTAGATTACCCGGATATATGTCAGGAGTGAATTTTATGAATTCTAATTGGGATGGTTTTGCGCCTGGCATGGAGTATGCTTTTGGTAAACAGCCTGATTCAAGTTGGTTAAGGTCTCAAGAAAATAAAGGGTTGTTATCTAGGGATGACAAATTTAATTTAATGTTTAGACAAGGCTTTGATCAAAAGTTCACAGCACGTATTCAATTGGAACCTATAACCGGATTGATCATTGATGTACAATTTAATAAAACATTTACCAAAGATTATTCTGAATTATTCAAGGATACGAGCGGCACTGGAATTAAATCTCATTTAAATCCTTTGTCAGCAGGAGGGTTTAATATTAGTTATTTCGCTTTGAATACTTTCTTTGATAGTCATGATCCCAATGTTTTATCTAAAGTGTTTAAAACCTTTGAAGCAAATAGAGTTATTATTTCAAATAGGGTGGCAGAAAAAAATCCCTATTGGGATAATAAAAAAGATCCCAATGGGTATGCTATTGGATATGGCAAGTATTCTCAAGATGTTTTAATACCTGCTTTTATTGCAGCATACACTGGAAAAAATCCACATGAGGTTTCTTTATTGAATCAAAATAATTCATCCATTAAATCCAGTCCATTCTCTGGATTAATGCCCATGCCAAATTGGAATATTACCTATAGCGGTTTATCTAAAGTGCCAGGCATTAGCAATTTATTTTCCAATATCACTTTAACACATGGCTACAATGGTAGCTTAGCAATGAATAGTTTCACAAGTTCGCTTATGTATGCAGATCGAAGATTATTAGGTGCCCCTTCTTTTTTAGATCCTATTAGTGGAAACTATATTCCTTATTTCTTAGTGCCCAACATCACTATCAGCGAACGTATGGAGCCATTGATTGGAGTCAACATTACGACTGTATCGCAATGGTCATTGCGTTTTGAATATAAGAAAAGTAGATTATTAGCTTTAAGTTTAGTGGATTATCAATTAAGCGAAAACAATAGTAAGGAGTGGGTATTTGGAACGAGTTATCGTGCTAGAGGCTTGAAATTGCCTTTTGAAATTCCGGGTTTAAATAATAATAAATTATCCAACGATTTAACCTTTAGATTGGATATGGGATTACGCGATATGTATAATAGTAATAGTCGTTTGGATCAAGCCAATGCTTATGGAACTGGGGGAAGTAAGGAAGTTACTTTACAGCCGTCTATTGATTATGTATTGAATAGTAAGATTAATTTAAAGTTCTTCTTTGATCAAAGAAGAACCACACCTTATATCTCTTCTTCACCATCCATCATTACAACAAGGGCAGGGGTGAATGTAAGAATAGCCTTATAATAAAAACACTTCATGAAAGTGTTATCCTACAAGGCTATTTTTCATTAAATCAATGGAGATAAAAATTAAGCTTTTTTAAAAGCCCATTTAATCATTTCTTTCCAAGTTACTTTTTTGCCGTACATTAAAATTCCTGTGCGATAAATTTTTCCACTCAACCAAGTGGTAAAAACAAAGCCAGCAATTAAAGTAAGCATACTCAATGCTAATTCCCAATAAGGTACCGTAGAAGGAACACCATAAGCAATTCGCGCCATCATTACCATAGGAGAACTAAATGGAATGATACTCGCCCAAAAAGCCATTGGTGTATTGGGATTTTGTATCACTACATTGGTAATCACATAAGAAAATATAATAGGCATGGTGATAGGGAACATTAAGCTTTGTGCATCTTGTGGATCTTCGTTGACCACACTTCCAACTGCTGCAAATAAAGCAGCATAAAACAAAAATCCACCCAGGAAATAAAATATAAAGCAACTTATAATTAAAGGCCAATTGGCGGTGGCTAATGTGTGTTGAATATTATAAATGCGTTGAGCAGATTCACTAGCTTGCATCATACCGCCTGCCATTTGTCCATTGCTTTGTTGTAAAGTAGATACTTGATGTTGAATATCTGCTGGTAACATTCCTAATGCAACACTAGATAGGGTAGTGATTAAAACAATCCATAATAAAAACTGAGTTAAACCCACAGCGCCAATACCAATAATTTTACCCATCATTAATTCAAAGGGCTTCACACTACTTATGATGACTTCGGCAATACGATTTGTTTTTTCCTCCATCACTCCACGCATTACCATAGAGCCATATATAAACATAGTTAAGTAAATTAAAAACCCACTAGCATAGCCAATGCCAGAAGCTAAAGCAGCATTACTTTCTTTACTCGTTTTGCCTTTGTCTTCATAGGCTTTGAGTTCGGCAAACTGAGATGATTTGTGAATAGAATCTAGCACGTCTTGATGAATTCCAGCTTCTTGAAGCATTTGATCTTCAATAGCACTATTAATTTTATTCGTAATTGATTCTTGTAGCATCATCCCCATCGACTTCTTAGATCGAAGGATATAATCCACTTTTTGATTTCCTTCAAATTTGGGAAGTATTAAAACATCAGTATAGCCTTTTTGTTTATAATTGCTAGTATCAACATCGCTTGGGAAATTAAATTCAAGTTGTTGGCTATTTTTTAAATGACCTTTAAAAAAACCATTAGGATCAATTACCGCAATTTTACGTTGCTCGGTTCCTGTAGAAGATAAATAAGCGGAACCCACAATAAATGCAACCATTAATAATGGCATCAAGATGGTAATAAGTAAAAAACGTTTGTTTTTCACCCTTGAAGTATATTCTCTTTGTATAATTAGCCAGGTCTTATTCATGGATCAATTTTTAAATGTTTTGAAATGCTCTTGCAGTGGCATGGGTGCCTTCTACTAGTTTAATAAAAATGTCGTTTAATGAAGGAAGTACTTCATTGTAAGCCATAATATTGACGTTTTGTTGCAATAAATGTTTTAGGACATCATTAGAGTGTCGGCCTTCTTTAATTTTAAGTAAGGTTTTGTTTTTGTCGCTACCAATGACATTAAATAGATCGTTGTCGGTTAAAGCAGTGGCATTATCTGTTTGAATGGAGAAAATGTTTTCTTTGAATTGCTGTTTGATGTCAGCCACAGTGCCATCTAAAATTTTCTTGCCTAAATTCACTAATACAATATGGTCGCAAATTTCTTCTACCTGCTCCATACGGTGCGTACTAAAGATGATGGTAGATCCTTTTTTAGCTAGATTGTAAATTTCTTCTTTAATTAAGTTGGCGTTTAAAGGATCTAATCCGCTAAACGGTTCATCTAAAATAATAAGTTTAGGTTCGTGTAAAACCGTAATTACAAATTGCAATTTTTGACTCATCCCTTTACTTAAATCTTCTACTTTTTTATTCCACCAACTTTCCATTTCAAATTTCTTAAACCAGTATTTGATTTTTTCAGTGGCTTCTGCTTTTGACAATCCTTTCAATTGCGCTAAGTATAGTGCCTGCTCTCCAATTTTCATTTTCTTATACATCCCTCTTTCTTCTGGCATGTATCCAATTTGCTGAATATCTATAGCAGGGTTGAAGGCTTTCCCGTCTAAAATAATTTCACCTCCGTCTGGATAAAAAATGCCGGTAATCATTCTTAGCAAAGTAGTTTTACCTGCACCATTGGGACCTAGTAAACCAAATATGCTACCTTTTTCAATGTCGAAACTAATATCATCTACTGCTTTTTGAGTAGCATAATATTTTTTCAAATGTGACAAACTTAGTAGAGAAGACATAATGTAAAATTTATATTCAAAATTAGTTTCATTTTTTGAAAGACCGAGCCTTATTTATTCAGACCGCTTTTCTTTTTTATGAGTGGAAAAAATAAAGGTAGGGGGTGTTAGATAAATGATAATAGGTTATATTCGTATCAAATTTAGACTATGAACGATCAGAATCAGATAGCACAAAGCAAAAGTCATTTGAAAATACTCTATGTAGCCGCGGCGTTGTTCTTAGTAATAGGCGCAAGTAGCTGGGGATTTTTAGTGCACCGTACTATTAACCAAATTGCTATTTATAATTTGCCTGAGCCTTTGCAATCTTATTTTCATAAGGAGATGCAATATTTAGTGTATAATGCACCGCGTCCAGATATTCGTCGTAACAAAGACAAAACTGAAGACACGAAACATTTTATCGATTTAGAAATGTACGGACCTAATGCAGCTAATAATATGCCGTTAGATTGGGCATCTGCTGTTAAAAAATATTCTGAAGATACTTTAAAAAAATACGGATGGGCACCTTATAATATTATGGTGCAATTAGATAAATTAACGCAAGCATTTAAAGATAAAAACAAGGATAGTATTTTGTTTTATGCTGCCGATTTAGGACACTATTTAGCAGATGTGCATGTTCCCTTACACACTACGGTAAATTACGACGGACAATTGACCGGACAAAAAGGGTTACATCATATGTGGGAAACCTTTGTGCCTGAATTAAAATTGGATCAATATCAATTATACAATGCACATAAGGCCACTTATTTAAAAAATCCTGCAGAAGCTTTATGGGCAGATATCCGCAAAGCGGCTAGCCTGGTTCCTGAAATGTTAGCGATTGAAAAAGAAGTATCAATTCAGTTTACGTCAGATACTAAGTTTAAAAATCAGATGCGTTATGGTAAAGAAGTGAAGGCTTACACCAAAGAATTTGCAGATGCTTATGCCAAAGGGCTCGGGGTTACCGTGAATCAACAATTAATTGCATCCGCTAATTTGTTAACGGACTTTTGGTATACTGCTTGGGTGAATGCAGGGAAACCTGAATTAAGTACTAGAGATATTTCTCCTACTTTAAATGCTGAATTAAATTCCTTTAAAAACAATCAGTTAATTAAAGACGGCTATTTAATAAGTAAGAAAGAAAAGCCAGAAGATTAGTAGGTTTATATTTCCTAACTAATTTTAAATTTCACTTTTTACTTGTATTTCAAAGCAATTGTTTCAGCTAATCTTTGTCCATCCATAGCGGCACTCATGATGCCTCCTGCATAACCAGCGCCTTCTCCACAAGGGTATAAGTTATTGATTTGTGGATGTTCCAAACTCATTGGGTCACGAGGTATACGCACAGGAGAGGAAGTTCTGCTTTCGGTGGCTACTACAATAGCATCATTCGTATAATATCCTTTCATTTTTTTTCCAAATGCTTTAAAGCCATTTTGCAAAGACTGTAATACAAAGGGAGGAAGTACTTCCTGCAAAGGGGCTGCTTGCAATCCTGGTAAATAACTTGCACTAGGTAAAGAGTCAGATAATTGATTATTACAAAAATCAACTAGCCTTGATGCGGGAGCTACTTGCAATCCTCCACCGGCATGAAATGCTTTTTGTTCTACTCTTTGTTGAAATTGTAATAATGCGAAAGGATCTTCTTTATCAATTTTAATTTTTTCTTGTTCTAAAAATTGTTGTGCAGTGGGTAAATCAATTTGCACAACCATTCCGCTATTAGCATAAGGGTTATCTCTTTTGCTAGGGCTCCATCCATTCACCACAATTTCTCCGGGAGCCGTGGCGGCAGGAGCTATAATGCCACCTGGGCACATACAAAAACTAAAAACCCCGCGTTCATTGACTTGTTCTACCAAGCTATAGGAAGCAGGAGGTAAATGAGGGTCTCTTGTTGGGCAATGATATTGTATGCTGTCTATAATAGATTGGGGATGTTCTACACGAACGCCCAAGGCAAAAGGTTTTGCTTGAACCTCAATATTTTTTTGGTGTAATAAATAAAAAATATCACGAGCAGAATGACCTGTTGCTAAAATCACTGCCATGGCTTTGATGCGATCTCCATCTGCCGTAATCACTTCTTGAATGGTCTTGTCTTTAATGACAAAGTCCACTAATTTTTTTTCAAATAATACTTGACCCCCACATGCTTCAATTTGAGTTCGCATGGCGGTAATGATATGAGGCAATTTATTGGTCCCAATATGTGGATGTGCTTCATATAATATGCGTTCGTCTGCTCCAAACTGATAAAACAATTTCAATATTTTATCAATACTTCCTCTTTTGTTGCTTCTAGTATATAATTTTCCATCACTATAAGTGCCGGCACCCCCTTCACCAAAACAATAATTACTCTCAGCATCTACCAAACCTTCTTTATTTAATGCAGCTAAATCTCTTCTTCTAGCCCTCACATTTTTGCCTCTTTCAATAACAATTGGTCTAAACCCTAATAGAATACTCTCTAATGCTGCAAACAATCCTGCAGGGCCTGCGCCTATAATGATAACTTCTTTAGCGTTGGCTGGTAAAGTAGGGAATAGTATGTTTTCGGAATAACGAGGTGTGGGTGGTTCATTGACAAAAGCCAAAATGGTCAAATTGATCCAAACCTGTTGTCTGCTTCTGGCATCAATTGATTGTTTGAGGGTATGATACCCTAAAATTTGGCTGGGTGGTACGCCAATACTACGGGAAATGGCGTTTAAAACGAAAGGGCTTTGATGGGCTTCCTGTGGGGTAAGCCTAAGTTGTATTTTTTGTTGCATGGGTTAGGTGTTTATCCTAAAAAAATGCACCCCTTTTAAAGGGTATTTTGATCAAACTAAAATCACTAAAACGGTTCCTATTTAGAACGGAAGATCATCCCCTGATTCATTCGTTGGGATATCAAAATAAGACGTGGTTTCGGTAGGGGCAGTACTGCCTCCTAAAGCCACAGCTTCCATTCGCCAAGCGTCTAGGTTCGTGATATAATTGTCTTTGCCATCCTTATTCCACTTAGAACCTTTGATATTAAACAATACCTTTACTGTGTCGCCTAAATTGAATCGATCAGGCATCGTTGTACGGTCCTGTACGCACTGAAATTTGACGTAATTAGTGATGATTTTACCATTAATGTCGTCGGTTTTTTCAATGACAAACTCCCTTGTTTTAAAGGTTTCCTTACGTTGGATGATGTCGTATTTGGCAATTAATTTACCTATTAATTCGTAGCTCATATGAATGATTAAGTGGGTAAAGGTAATAATAAATGGGGACATAGATATAGTCCATTTTTTAAAACAAATAGGCATTAGTTTTGGTTTCAAAAAAACACTAAAAAATAAGTGGATAAACTAGGTATATTTAAATAAAAGTCATTATCTTGAACGCTCGATTAGGGTTGAAGATGACTAGGATAGCTAACGTTTAGGGCATACGTAAAAAAAACTCAAAAAAAAAAGTTTTTTTTTCAACATAAAGGCCTCATATTCGCATTCTGGTTAACAATTTCTTAATCGGCAAAGACGGAACTTGAATTTATCATTTTTATAAAGGGTTAGAAAAGTAAGATGGCTAAGAGCGCAGAATTAATTTGGAGTAATTGCTTGAAGATAATCAAGGACATTGTGGAATGGCAACATTTCAAAACTTGGTTTGAGCCTATACAACCTGTTGACTTGAAGGATAACGTTTTAATGATCCAAGTACCGAGTCAATTTTTTTACGAATACATCGAAGAGCACTATGTAAACTTATTAGCCAAAACTCTAAAAAGAGAATTGGGTAAGGAAGCGAGATTAGAGTATAGAATCATGGTGGACAGTGGGAATAATAAGAAAGGTTCTATGGATGTTCCTGCGAGTGGCATGAAGACATACAATAACAATGAGATGAATTTCCCATTGGTGATTGATAATCCAGTGAAAAATCCATTTGTGATTCCTGGATTAAAGAAAATGCAAATTGATCCTCAATTAAATCATAATTATACATTTGATTCTTTTATTGAGGGGGATTGTAATAGAGTCGCTCGACGCGCTGGTAAAACAGTGGCTGAAAAGCCGGGTGCCAATTCTTTTAATCCATTAGTAATTTATGGTGGAGTAGGTTTAGGTAAAACACACTTAGCACAAGCTATTGGTAATGATGTTAAGCGTATACATCCAGGTAAAGTGGTTTTATATGTAAGTAGTGAGAAGTTTATTAATCAATTTCAGGATCATAGTCGAAATAATGCAATCAATGATTTCATCCATTTTTATCAATTGATAGATGTGTTGATTATTGATGATGTACAATTCTTCAATCGTGCTGAAAAAAGTCAAGATGCGTTCTTCGCTATTTTCAATCACTTACACCAAAGCGGAAAGCAATTGGTTTTGACTTCTGATAAAGCGCCTAAAGATTTAGAAGGATTACAAGAAAGATTATTAAGTCGTTTCAGATGGGGATTAAGTGCTGACATTCAAGTGCCAGATTACGATACGCGTATTGAGATACTTGAAAAGAAAATGAAAGCGGATGGTTTAGATATGCCAAAGGAAGTAGTGAAGTATGTGGCATATAATATTAATACGAATGTAAGAGAATTAGAAGGAGCCTTAATTTCATTATTAGCGCAGTCTTCTTTGAATAAGAAAGAAATTGATGTTGAATTAGCTAAGAAAGTACTTCGCAACTTTGTTAAAACAAGTAGTAAGGAAATCACTATTGACGCGATTCAAAAGATGGTTTGCGAATTCTTCGAAGTGCCTTATGATAAGTTATTACAAAAAACACGTAAGCGTGAAATTGTGCAAGCTCGTCAAATCACGATGTATTTAGCGAAAGCATTTACTAAGAATTCATTAAAAACAATTGGGGAGCATTTTGGAGGGCGTGATCATACTACAGTGATACATTCTTGCCAAACTGTGAAGGATTTAATGGATACTGATTCCATGTTCCGTGAGAATGTCATGGAGCTTACCCAAAAGGTACAATTAGCCGCTATGTAGTCAATTGGCTTTCAACTACATCTGTTTCATAAAATATTTGTCCGGAATGAACTTTATTTGAGTTTATTCCGGATTTTTTTTAGGTATTTAAAGCCTTAGTGCTTATTTTTGCACCCCTCGAAAGGGGTTTTTGGAGGAGAGGTGGATGAGTGGCTGAAATCAGTAGTTTGCTAAACTGCCGTACGGGTTAAACTGTACCAAGGGTTCGAATCCCTTCCTCTCCGCACATTAGTTCTTATAAAATGGTTTTTAATCCGGTTAATAAAATATTTACAACTAACATTGTAATAGGAACGGGAAGTAGCGCAGGCCGGTAGCGCACTTGGTTTGGGACCAAGGGGTCGCAGGTTCGAATCCTGTCTTCCCGACCAAAAAAAGTCAGTAGAAATACTGGCTTTTTTTATGCCCATAGGTGAACCCGATAAGCCAAAGGCAACGAGCAGGAAAAATGTATAAACACAAGCTAGCTTGATGTTTTATAAATTTTGATCTGCTCGCATCATTGCGAAGCAATGAAATCGGGTTCACCTATAAATGAATACAAGTAGGGAAGACAGGATATGAACCTCTACTGACGCATTTTGGAGCTGCCCCTAGGATGCCGGAGTGAAACGACGGCCATCCAAATTATTTTTATTAATTTCAAAGTCCAATGATTCTCTTTGAAAAATCACATACAACCATAAATCATATAATATGTTTCAACTCAATCATAAAGTAGCTTTAGTCACAGGAGGCGGAAGTGGTATTGGCAAGGAAGTATGTAAAGTATTTTCACTTCAAGGAGCAGAAGTCATTGTAGTAGATGTCAATAAAGACGCGGCCAATGAAACCGTAAATGAAATTATTGCTCAAGGAGGGAAATCAACATCCATTACTTTGGATGTAACTAACCAAGAGCAGGTTGTAGCAGCAGTTCAATCCATTTCAAATATTCATATATTAGTCAATTGCGCAGGCATATCACATATAGGCAATGCTACGAATACAAGTGAGGTTGATTTTGACAAAGTATATCAAGTGAATGTGAAAGGAGTGTATAATTGCATGTATGCAGTGTTGCCTATCATGCAAAAAACAGGAGGAAGTATTATTAATATAAGTTCTATCGCGGCAAAAGTAGGATTGTCGGATCGCTTTGCGTATAGTATGAGTAAAGGGGCAGTGCATGCGATGAGCATGAGTGTGGCAAAGGATTTTATTAAAGACAATATTAGATGCAATACCATTTCACCAGGAAGAGTGCATACGCCATTTGTCGATGGATTTTTGAAAAAGAATTATCCTGGTCAGGAAGCTGAAATGTTTGAAAAGTTATCAAAAACACAACCTATTGGTCGTATGGGTCAACCCATTGAAGTGGCCCATCAAGCACTTTATTTATGTAGTGAGGAAGCCAGCTTTATCACCGGCAGTGATTTTAGTTTGGATGGTGGTTTTGTAACATTAAATAGTTAAGATTAAAAAACATACAACATGAAATTAATTCGTTTTGGAAAAAATGAGCAGGAAAAACCAGGTGTGCATATGGATGGTAAAAATTATGATGTAAGTGCTTTTGTAAGCGATTATAATGAATCATTTTTTGCAAATGATGGCTTAAAGCAGCTCGCTCAAGTCGTTGCCAATGAAAAATTAGTGGAGATTGATACGAATGAAAGAATAGGTTCGCCCATTGCGCGTCCTTCTAAAATAGTTTGTATAGGATTGAACTACGCAAAACATGCCAAAGAAACGGGAGCCAATATTCCTACAGAACCTATCTTATTCATGAAATCAACCACCTCTTTGACGGGGCCTTATGATCAAATTGTCATTCCAAAAAATTCTGTGAAAACAGATTGGGAGGTTGAATTAGCAGTGGTGATGGGTAAAAAAGCAAGTTATGTGAGTGAGGAAGATGCTATGCAATATGTGGCAGGATATGTTTTACATAATGATGTGAGTGAAAGAGAATTTCAGTTAGAAAGAGGAGGTACCTGGGATAAAGGAAAAGGCTGCGACACATTTGCACCCTTAGGTCCTTGGATGGTTACTCCAGATGAAATTCCAAATCCACATCAATTACGTTTATGGTTATCATTGAATGGGAAAATGATGCAAGATGGAAATACAGATGATTTAATTTTTAATATTCCACAACTTATTTCATATCTCAGTCATTTTATGACATTACTTCCAGGGGATGTGATTAGTACCGGAACACCTGCAGGAGTTGGTTTGGGATTTACTCCTAATATATATTTAAAAGAAGGGGACATTGTTGAATTAGGGATTGATGGATTAGGAGTCAGTAAGCAAACGGTAGTAGCTTTTCGTTCATCTTTATAAATGCTATCTTACCTAATCTCTCAAGTGCATCATCGCCCATTTGACTAAACTATTATTGTCATTAGGTAATTGTAGTTTCTTAATAATATTATAGCGATGATTACGAACTGTTTTTTCTGCAATAAAAAGAATGTCTGCGATTTCTTTACTCTTTTTTTTCTTTGAAATTAAGTCCACTACTTTATATTCAGTTCCACTTAGTTTATCTAAAAGCGATTCCTTTTTTTTATTTTTTTCAATTTCATCAATAGCAAGTTGAACTGTATTTTTTATTTTCTGTTCATCCCAAGGGTAATATATGTATTGAATCGTATTAATGTGATTCATATGGCTTAAGACCTTTTTAGTGGGGTAAAAGCAAGCATAAATGATTAATGTTTTTGGATGAATCAAATAGGCGTCTGTAGCAAAATCAATACTGGCAGTGGATTTGCCCATTTCCATCTTGCAAATGGCAATTTGTGGTTTAAAGAGTTTGAGTATTTCTAATGCTTCTTTATACTCGTTGATTATTTTAATCTCATATCCTTGAGGATTTAAAATTAGAAATAATTCATCTGCAATTTGTAGATTATCTTCTAGAATTAGAATTTTTATTTTACTCATAAATATACCGTAATGTAGGTAAGTGCACATTCATTTTATACATGCTTCTTCCATTACAATTAAATGTATATTTATTTTTCACGTGTCAAAAATATTGACACAAATAATACGCTTCATATTAAAAAATGAGGCATAAAAACCTTGTTGAGATAGGAATTAATGAGTTCTTCTGAAAAAAATCTACAATAAAATGAACTCGCTGAAAAATTATTTTAAAATAGGTGCTAATACTTTAAAGCGTCCATCAATTTGTTTTTCATCTATTTTAAGGCCTAAAATGTGTGCGACTAAAGGATATACGTTTACGTTTTCAAAACCATCCATTTTAATTCCTTTTTTAAAAGCTGGTCCCCATGCCATAAAGCTGGCTCTCATATCTGGAATGTGATTATCAAAACCATGTTTTCCTTTAGTGGCCTTACTCTTAGATAAATTAAAAATCTTAGGTAAATGCGGTATCAATAATAAATCACCTAATCGATTATGCCAATCATCTGATTTTTTATAATGCCAATAATCAGGGGTTTCATCTAATTTATAAACTGTAATATCTTTTTCGTTTTTTAAAGCTTGATAAGTAGATTCAATTTTAGAAGCATCTTTTGCATACAAATGAAGTTGTGCATCACCCCAAGGTACTTTAAAGGAGGCGGTATCAACGCTAGTTGGCAAGCCTAAAGGGTTTTCATTATCAACTGTTGTCATTCCATGATCCGAAACAAATATATAATTGATAGGTAATCCTAAAGGAGCTAATGCAGTTTGTAATGCATTAATACTGCTATCTACCCATTGAACACTTTTTTGAACTCTTGGATCTTCGGGTCCCATGTCGTGTGCATCATGATCCACTTGAGGAAAATAAAAACAAATTAAATGAGGTCTAGTTTCTGGAGGCAAGCTTAACCAATCTTTCACAGCTTTAATTCTTGCCTCTATTCCAGTTTTCTCATTATAGTTATAATAATAAGTAGGGTTTACTCCTTGAATAGGAGCTTCTGAGGCAACCCAATAATAACTCGCTGCAATCATGTTTTGTTGCTCTGCCAAAACCCATAAAGGAGTTCCACCATACCATTTACTTTCTGCCACCGTTTTTTTATTTCCCATTGTGTAAAACCCATTACTTGGAACGTCAATAAAACTATTGTCTACTAAACCATGGTGAGATGGATAAAGTCCCGTTACAATTGTATAGTGGTTAGGAAAAGTAACAGAGGGGTAAGAGGGTGTCATATAAGCAGCGCGTGCACCATTTTTAGAAGCTTCTAATAAGTAGTTGGCTTGATACTTATCTGCAAAGTCGGCTCTAAATCCATCTGCCGAAATTAATATCACATAGGGCTTATTGATTTGTGCAGCACTATTGATTCGACCTTTAATTATTTGTTGACTAGTATCTTGTGCTCGTAATTGCACCCCCATAAATAAGAAAATAAAAAAACTAGCTAATAAGTAACGCATAAAAATTATTTTAAATTGAATTACGAAGAGAGTGACGCAACCATTGACTGATATGAAGACTTGCAACAGCTACTAATATTCCACCAGCAATATCTAAAGGGAAATGCTGTCCTAAATAAATACGAGAATATCCGCAAAGTAGGGCATAGCATAATCCGATAATAATAATTTTAGGTTGAGGAAAAAAATACACTGTCAGTAAAAAAATATTAAAAGCAGTAGCGGTATGCCCAGATGGAAAACTATTTAAACTATGTAATTCAATTCCAGGTACGGTATGAATTTGTAATGGATCCATACCACTTGCTGTGGGTCTTGTGATGGTGGGCCAAATAAATTGCTTAGGAATTTGAGTGAGTAAAGTGGAGATTAAAAAATTGTAAAGTATCAATCTTCCATCTTTTTTGAACATAGTCGCGAGTAAAATAAAATAAGGGATCCAAATCCAGCCCTCTGCAGCATCAGTGCATAGTGAAAAAAAAGAGTCTGCTATTTTCCCTAAATCTGCGTTTAAACTTAAAAAAACTGCATTACGACCCTCCCATAAAGTCAACGAAAATAAAGCCAAAGCGATAGCCAAAGAGATCATTTGGGCCAAAGCAAAGGGCGATTTAATGCGTGCGGATAGAAACATGGAACGGTGTATCTGATTTTTATCAAAATTACAAAATGTTTATGTTGCCAACTCAACTAATTATTTAATTGGTTGTTATAACTTTACCCAAACCCATGAATCAAGAAAAAGAACATATAAAGGTAGTTGGTGCTAGAGAGCACAACTTAAAGAATTTCGACATTTCCATCCCCAAAAACGCCTTAGTGGTATTTACGGGAGTAAGTGGTAGTGGGAAATCCTCGCTTGCTTTTGACACCTTATATAATGAAGGTCAAAGGCGTTATATGGAAAGTTTTAGTGCTTATGCGCGCCAATTTATGGGTGAAATGGAGCGACCTGATGTAGACCAAATAACAGGCCTTTCTCCTGTCATCGCCATTGAGCAAAAAACAACGAATAAAAATCCACGTTCAACAGTAGGAACCGTAACTGAATTGTATGATTTTTTACGTTTGTTATATGCCAGAATTGGGAAGGCCTATAGTTACAATACGGGTAAACCAATGGTGAAGTTTACGGAAGCTGAAATTGTACAAAATATTTATACTAAGTTCAAGGATAAAAAAATTAATTTATTAGCCCCTGTGGTACGAGGAAGAAAAGGGCATTATAGAGAATTATTTGAGGAGATCAGGAAAAAAGGATTTGTAAAAGCAAGGGTAGATGGAGAAATCATAGAGTTACGCCCTAAGTTTCAAGTAGATCGTTATAAAATTCATGATATTGAAATTGTGGTGGATCGTTTTCCAGTGAATGAATCCATGAAAACAAGGTTGAATGAAAGTGTGAGTCAATGTTTGAAGATGGGAAAGGATTTGCTTTTTTTATTAGAAGAAGGGAAAACCAAAGTCACTCAATATTCAAAACAATTAATGTGTGAAGAAACTGGATTAAGTTATGAAGAGCCTTCGCCTAATAGTTTTTCTTTCAATTCCCCTTATGGGGCTTGTCCTACTTGTAAGGGACTAGGAAATGTGTATGCTATTGATATGAACTTATTGATGCCAGATCATTCCTTAAGTATTAATGAAGGCGCTATTCATCCATTGGGGGAGGCTAGAGAAGCCAGTGTTTTTCAACAAATAAAACAATTTGCTAGAAAGCATAAAATAAGTTTAGACAAAGCCGTTAAAGATTTATCCAAAGAACAATTACAGTTGGTGTTATTTGGCGATAATAATAGTGCCGAGGATTTTGGATTGGATTTGAATGATGAAAATATACCAGATGCTTATACAGGTAGCTATGAGGGCATTGTTCCTATGATGAAAAGATGGTTTACTTCATCTCAAAGCACAGATCATTTAAAATCATGGGTAGAAACTTATATGGAATTAAATACTTGTACCGCTTGTGGTGGCGCAAGATTAAAAAAAGAAAGTTTGTGGTTTAAGGTGAATGGCAAAATCATAAGTGAATTAAATGACATGCACTTAGACATTTTGGAAAAATGGTTTTTAGATTTACCTAAGTCATTAGATAAAAAAGACACTTTAATTGCTCCGACTATTTTAAAAGAGATCAATGATCGCATTTCATTTTTAATGAATGTAGGTTTATCTTATTTGTCATTAAGCCGTCCTTCTAAATCATTAAGTGGGGGAGAGTCTCAACGTATTAGATTAGCCACTCAAATAGGTTCTCAATTACAAGGCATCACTTATATATTAGATGAGCCATCCATTGGGTTACATCAAAGAGATAATCAAAGATTAATTAAAGCACTTAAACAATTAAGAGATATTGGAAATACGGTGTTGGTGGTAGAGCATGATAAAGACATTATGATGGCAGCCGATTATTTGGTGGATATTGGCCCTAAGGCAGGTATTCATGGGGGTCATATTGTAGCACAAGGAACACCCGCAGAAATTTTAAAATTAAATTCAGACACGGCATTATTTTTAGCAGGAAAAAAGAAAATAGAAGTTCCTAGTACGCGTCGAAAAGGGAATGGCAAATTTATTTCCATCAAAGGAGCAACAGGCAATACCTTGCAAAAAGCCAGTGTCGATTTTCCCTTAGGAAGCTTTATTGTAGTGTCAGGGGTGAGTGGAAGTGGAAAGTCTACTTTAATTAATGAAACTTTATATCCTATTTTATCACAATATTGTTATGACAGTAAGACCAAACCTATGCCTTATCAAAAAGTCACAGGGTTGGATCATATAGATAAAGTCATTGAGATAGATCAATCGCCTATTGGACGCACACCGCGTAGTAATCCCGCAACTTATTGTGGATTCTTTACGGATATTCGAACTTTATTTGCATCGGTACCAGAAGCTAAAATTAGAGGGTATCAAGCAGGCCGTTTTTCTTTTAATGTGAAGGGGGGTAGATGTGATGTTTGTGAAGGAGGTGGTATGCGTGTGATTGAAATGAATTTTTTACCAGATGTCTATGTGCATTGTGAAAAATGTGGAGGTAAAAGATTTAATCGCGAGACTTTGGAAATTAGATATAAAGGAAAATCAATTAGCGATGTATTAAATATGACTGTAGAAGAAGCTTGTGAATTTTTTCAAGCGGTTCCTTTTATATATCGTAAAGTGAAAGTGTTAAATGATGTGGGCTTGGGATATATCACCTTGGGGCAATCGGCGGTCACCTTAAGTGGAGGAGAAGCGCAAAGGGTTAAATTGGCGACTGAATTAGGAAAGAAAGATACCGGTAAAACATTTTACATTTTGGATGAACCTACTACTGGCTTACATTTTCAAGACATACAATTATTAATTGGAGTATTAAATCGTTTGGTGGATAGAGGGAATACCGTATTAGTCATTGAACATAATATGGATGTGATTAAAGTAGCAGATCATATTATCGATTTAGGTCCTGAAGGAGGAAGTGGAGGAGGGATCATTCAATTTGAGGGAACCCCAGAAGAAATGATTAAAAAATCTAAAACACATACTGCCAAGTATTTAGCCATTGAAATGCAATAATTTTTTGAATTCGAAAAACTAAAAAGTAACAACCTTGCATTTTAATCGTTTTATGAAAAACAATCAATACATGAGATTCCTATATTATAAATCTACAATTTCTAAATCTTTTTTATTTATTTTCTGCGCTATTTTATCGGTTACTTCACTTAATGCGAATGTATTACAAGGCAGCATTAAGGATGCGCAAGGCAAAGAAGTTCCTTTTGCTTCTATCTTAATAAAAAAAACAAAAATTGGGACTACGGCTAATAGTAAAGGGGTGTATAGTTTAAATATAGCTCCAGGCGATTATGTAATTGTATGTCAAAGCATCAGTTATAAAACCATTGAAAAGAAAGTTAAAATTAAAGAAGAGCAAACAACACTTGATTTTGTCCTAAACGAACAGCAATATGAGCTCACCGAAGTGGTTGTTAGCAATAAGGCAGAGGATCCAGCATATGAAATCATTCGTAACACCATTAAAAAAAGGGGGGAACATTTAAGAGAGTATAATAATTTTAAATGTCAGGTATATTTAAAAGGATTGATACAGTTAAATGATTATCCCAAAAGATTTATGGGAGACACCGTTGATTTTCAGGATGGGGATACCAATAAGGCTAAAATACTTTTTTTGTCAGAAACATTTGCAGATTATTCTGTGAGTGACAAACAAAAAAAGGTAGAAGTGAAATCTACCAAAGTGAGTGGTCGAAGCAATGGATTTGGTTTGGGTAATCCTAATATTATTTCTTTTTATGAAAACAGTATTAGCATAGGAGAGGCTTTAAATCCTAGGGGGTATGTGTCTCCTATATCAGATAATGCTTTGTTTTTTTACAAATATAAATATATGGGTTCGTTTTATGAAAATGGCCTAGAAGTCACTAGAATTAAGGTGACCCCACGTCGTAAACAAGAACCTTTATTTTCAGGTTTCATCAATATTATTGAAGGGCAATGGCGTTTGTATAGTACTCAATTAAATATCACGAAGGATCAGCAATTACAATTAATTGATTCTATTAGCTATGAGCAAATTTATATGCCTATTGGGGCTCAATGGGTGATAAAGCAACAGGTCAATTACTTGTCAGGTAGTTTTTTTAAATTTAAATTTAATGGAAGTATTGTACAGGTATTTAATGAGTACGAGTTGGAGAAAAAGTTTGATAAAAAATATTTCACCAATATCGTTATTAAGTATTTAGATAGTTCTAATAAAAAATCATTAGAATATTGGGATAGTGCAAGACCTTTGCCTTTACTGGAAAAAGAAGCTATTGATTTCGTTAAAAAGGATAGCTTAGAAAAAGTGAGATCTTCTCCAGCTTATTTAGATAGTGTGGATAAGAAAAGAAATAAAATAAATTTCAATAATTTATTTCTAAGAGGCTATAATTACAGTAAGCAATCTCAAAAATTACGTATTAATGTGGATCCTTTATTATATACATTCCCGATTAATTTTAATCCAGCAGAAGGTAGAGTTATGAATTTTAATGCTACTTGGAATAAACAATTAGAGCAAAAAAATAATATCAGCTTTACTCCTTCATTTAGATATGGCTTAGATAAAAAGAAATTGTATACTAGCTTTTCGGCATCTTATGGTTTTCCAACAAAAGCAAGATCTGTGTTGAGTGCTAGTTTTGGAAGAACGGTATTTCAATTTAATAATAACAATCCAATTGCCGAATGGCAAAATACGGCGTCCTCTAATAATTGGGGTAGAAATTATATGAAGACCTATGAAGCTGGGTTTTTCAAACTCAACTATGCACGTAATTTTGGACAAGGCGTGAATATGAATTTGGATATGCAATATCAAGATCGTGTTCCTATGGATAATTTGGTGAATGAGCTAAAAGAGCATGTTTTTACACCCAATTTTCCAACTACTTTGATGACAAAAAATATACTTCCGCATGAATCTTTCATCACTAGCTTGAGTGTAACATGGCGCCCGGGTACGAAGTATTTAGAATTGCCTAATCGACTCATCAACTTAAGATCAAAGTTTCCCAGTTTCAATTTCACCTATACTCAGGGTATGAATGGGATACTAGGAAGTGATGTCGATTTTGCAAAATGGAAGTTTACCGTTTCACATAATATGAACCTTCAATTGTTGGGCAAATTAAATGCTCGATTCATAGTGGGCGGCTTCTCCAACGATAAAAAATTATTTGCTCCTGATTTCCAACATTATTTAGGCAACCAGATTACTATTAATCAACATTATATGACGGGTTTCCAAATGTTGCCTTATTATGAGTTTAGTAATCATGCATCATTATATACTGAATCACATTTTGAGTATCACTTGAATGGTTTTCTCTCTAATAAAATTCCATTATTTAATAAGTTGAATTGGTTTTTTGTAGTAGGGGCAAATACACTCAACGTAAAGGATAAGCCTCATTATTACGAAACATTTTTTTCCATCGAAAATATTTTCAAAATAGCTAGAATCGATTTTGTAAATAGTATCAGAGAGGATCAACCCAATGCAAAAGGCATTAAGTTTTCGGTGGTTTTCTTAAGATAATAATTATATTAGAAGAAGCGGATTCAACAAACTAATAATACGACTACATAAACTAATATTATACTTTTAAGAAAATTATGTTTTTAAAAGTCTATTAATTATTAAATGGGTCTATTAAATAGGTCTATTAAATGGGTCTTATCATGGGGATATGCTCAATAGCATCTTCATAATACATCTCACCTGATTGTTCAAAACCTTGTTCATTATAAAATTTCTTTAAATACAGTTGCGCACCAATTTTAATGGGGCTTTTACCATATAGTCTTTCACATTCTTGAATGGAGTATTGCATTAAATCCTTTCCAATTCCTAAACCTCTATGACGAGGGGATCCAACCACTCGGCCAATACTTTGGTATCCTTCATACATTTGTCCTTCACTAAATAAACGTGTAGTGGCCACTAATTCGTCCGCTAGCCAACCCATGGTATGATAGGCTTTTTGGTCATTATTATCCATGTCTAAAAACACACAGTTTTGTTCTACTACAAATACTTCACTTCTTAAGCGAAGTATCGCATAAAGCTCATTGGGACTCAATTGGGAGAACTCTTTAGTGATCCATTTTACATTAGGGAGGTTTGACATAAGCACAAAAATAAGGGTTAAACCAAAGTCTTTGCGAATAATGATGGCAATCCCAATATATTTTTGCAATTTTGGGCCAAATTAGACTCCTCCATGCGTAAAAAAGTGGCAATTATTGGGGCTGGACCAGCAGGGTTAACAGCAGCTTATTTATTAGGTAAGGCCAACCAAGATGTAGTGGTATTTGAGAAAGATCCTACTTATGTAGGAGGTATATCAAGAACTGAATCCTATAAAGGATACCATTTTGATATTGGAGGGCATCGTTTCTTTTCCAAATCAAAAGAAGTAGAAGATTTTTGGACCGAAATTTTAGCTAGTGAATTATTAGAGCGCCCTCGTAGCTCAAGAATTTTTTATAATAAAAAGTTTTTCTCTTATCCTTTAGCTGCATTTGAAGCATTAATGAAGTTGGGAATTTTTGAAAGCTTTTTATGTGTGATGAGTTATTTGCAAGCAAAATTATTTCCTGTAAAAAACCCACAAAATTTTGAAGATTGGGTAACGAATCAATTTGGAAAAAGATTATTCAATATTTTCTTTAAAACTTATACCGAAAAAGTATGGGGTATTCCTTGTAAAGAAATATCGGCAGATTGGGCAGCACAACGTATCAAAGGGTTGTCATTAAGTAGTGCTATTTGGAATGCTTTATTTAAACCAAGTGGTAAACAAAGCAAAGGAGAGGTGATTAAAACATTGATAGATTCCTTCCGATATCCAAAGCGTGGTCCAGGTATGATGTGGGAAGAGTGTGTAGTGAAAAGTAAAGCTTTAGGTGTACAAATTGAAATGAATACGGGTGTTCAAAAAATTGAGAAAGTTGAAAATCATTGGAAAGTATATACAACAGACAATAAAGTTTGGGAAGGGTATGATTATGTATTGTCCTCGGCACCTATGCGTGAATTAATACCTGCAGTGGCTCCCCAATTTTCTCCGAATGTATTGCATGCGGCGAGTCAATTAAAATATCGTGACTTTTTAACGGTGGTTTTAATTTGTAAGGATCAAGATGCATTTTCTGATAACTGGATTTACATTCACGAACCTAATGTGAAAGTAGGTCGTATTCAAAATTTCAAATCTTGGAGTCCTTATATGGTGCCCGATCCTCAAATGGCTTGTTATGGATTGGAATATTTCTGTTTTGAAGGAGATGGTTTATGGACGAGTTCTAACGAAGAATTAATTGCATTAGGAACTAAGGAAATTCATCAAATAGGTTTAACACAACCTTCGGCAGTAGTTGATGGTTATGTGGTACGTCAGCCGAAAGCTTATCCGGTATATGATCATGAATACAAGGATCATTTATCTGTGATTAGAGAAGCGTTAAAACAATATAGTGGACTCTATTTAGTGGGACGAAACGGAATGCATAAATACAATAATCAGGATCATAGCATGATGACAGCGATGTTAGCAGCAAAAAATATTATTGCAGGTGAAGAAGTGTATGATTTATGGGATGTGAATGAAGATGCTGAATACCATGAAGGTGGAGATAGAGGAGCGGAGGGTATTGTAGGTCGCGCAGTTCCTACCAAAATATAGAATACACCTTATAAAAGTATATTTCATATAATAGTATACTCTATATCATTTACTAAGTATAATATATTACACTCCACTATACTATACTACTTATTCTATAACTACTATACATAGGTCTAGAAACTTTGCTTCAACTAAGATTTGTATTTTGTAAACAGTGTTGCGTGCCCTAATATCCATATTTTCCTTTCCAACGTTCTTGCAAAAACTTTTTAATTTCTTGCTCTCTTGCATTTTGTTGTGGCTTATAAAAGCTGGTTCCTTTTATGGCATCGGGTAAATATTCTTGTTCTAAAAAATTATTGTCTCCTAAGTGAGAATATTTATAATCCTTACCATAAGACAAATCCTTCATAAGTTTGGTAGGAGCGTTTCGTAAATGCAATGGCACAGGCAAGTTGCCTGTTTTGTCTACTAATGCTAAGCCAGCAGAAATAGCTTCATAAGAGGCGTTGCTTTTAGGAGAGCTGGCTAAATAAATGGCACATTGTGATAAAATAATGCGACTCTCAGGGTATCCAATTTTATTCACCGCATCAAAACAATTATTAGCTAAAAGTAAAGCATTTGGATTGGCATTTCCTACATCCTCGCTTGCAAAAATAAGCATGCGCCTTGCTATAAATTTGACATCTTCACCACCTGCAATCATCCTTGACAACCAATACACGGCACCATTAGGGTCGGAGCCTCGCATACTTTTTATGAATGCAGAAATGATATCATAATGTTGTTCTCCATTTTTATCATACAGTGCAATATTAGTTTGCGCCACTTCCATCACCCAATCATTAGTAAGTATGAAATCTCCTGCATTTTTTTCAATGCTAAACAATGCTTCCATACTTAATTCTAATAAATTCAACAACTTTCGGCCATCTCCGCCAGATAATTGAAATAAGGCTTCTGTTTCTCTGATTTGAATAGGATGCTTTTTGAACAACTCATCTTTTTCAATAGCTTGTTGCACTAACTTTTGTAAAGCTTTTTCATCTAATGCTTTTAAAATAAAAACTTGGCATCTACTCAATAAGGCACTATTGACTTCGAAGCTTGGATTTTCGGTAGTGGCGCCAATTAAAGTAATAATACCTTTTTCAACGGCACCTAATAAAGCATCCTGTTGTCCTTTATTAAATCGGTGAATCTCATCAATAAATAAAATAGCTCCTTTTTTGGATTTTGCTTCTTCAATCACTTCACGTAATTCTTTCACGCCGCTACTGATGGCACTTAATTGATAGTAAGCAATGTTTAAATGAGTGGCAATGATATTAGCTAACGTAGTTTTACCTACGCCAGGAGGGCCCCATAAAATCATGGAAGGCACTTTTCCATTGGCAATCGATTTTTGTAATACGCTGTGTTCACCTGACAAATGTTCCTGTCCCACTAAATCAGATAAAGTGGTAGGGCGGAGTCGTTCGGCTAATGGAATCAAAGCGTTCATCAACTTAAAAGTATAAAATATGAAGGGCTATTCAAACAAATATTCATATTCCTTTACCAAACGTAAAGTGGTACGAATATGAATCAATCCAATGATACTTGTTATTAATAAAAACACGGACACACCTCTTAAAATAGATAGTATCATTTTTTGAGTGATTTCGGCAGGTAAGCCTGCTTGTTGATTGATGAAATCATTAATGTATCCCATTAACACTTGGTCTGAAGCAACTAAAATGCTAATTGAATTAATAAAAAACAAACTGCATAAAAATAAACTTACAAAGGCGTTTACTTTTATCCAATCTTTTAATTTAGTGGATTGTGATTGTTCTCTTTCAATACCTCTTTTTAAGAATCTAAAACTCGCAAAAGTGTATATCACTAAACAAGCTAATACAAAGACCATTAATAAAACACTTGGATTTCCTAAGGAACTTACTGCCATGAGAATATCTAAAAAGGCAAAAAATAAAGCAATAGGGATTAAACAATAGCTTAATACAGTGTATAATTTCAAATGTTGAGGCATGTATCTTATTTTAAATTCAATTTGATATGTAATTCTTCAAATTGTTTAGCATCAATGCTGCTGGGGGCATCTAACATAACGTCACGTCCGCTATTATTTTTAGGGAAGGCGATAAAATCTCTAATACTTTCACTACCTCCTAATAATGCGCATAAACGATCAAAGCCAAAAGCAATACCTCCATGAGGGGGAGCTCCATATTCAAAAGCACCTAATAAAAATCCAAATTTATGTTGAGCTTCTTCTGGAGTCATACCTAAGGCTGCAAACATTTTTTCTTGTAATGCTCTTTGGAAAATACGAATAGAACCGCCACCTATTTCATTCCCATTTAATACCATATCGTAAGCGTTCGCTTTAATATTGGCATAAGGATGTTCTAAATATTTAGCTGCATCAGAAATTTGAGGTGCGTTTTGAATCATCACTTCAATATGATCAGGTTTAGGTGATGTAAATGGATGATGTCTTGCTACCCATCTATTTCCTTCTTCATCATATTCAAATAAGGGGAAGTCTAACACCCATAATAATTTAAATTCATCTTCTTTACGGAAGCCTAATTGTTTGCCTAATTCTAAACGTAATTCACTAATAGCTTTTCTAGTTCTTTCTTCGGCACCGGCTAATATCAAAATTAAATCCCCTGCTTTTGCTCCTGTAGCAGTTGCGATGGCTTTTAATTTATCTTCTGAATAAAATTTATCTACACTACTTTTAAAAGTGCCATCTGCATTACACTTAATAAATACTAAACCTTTCATTCCAATCTGAGGACGTTTTACCCACTCTGTTAATTCATCTGTTTGTTTACGTGAATATTCACTACAACCAGGAACGGCAATGGCAATAACAGTTTCGGCTTCATCGAATACTTTAAAATCAACCCCGTTAATTAAATCAGCTTGATGTGCTTTAGAAGTAAAAACGTGATCAGGTTTTTTAAGATTGCATAATTCCATTCCAAAACGAATATCGGGCTTATCATTTCCATATTGCCACATAGCATCTTCCCAAGTCATTCTTTGAACGGATTCGGCGTAGTCAATATTTTTAACGTCTTTGAAAATGCTTTTGATCAAACCTTCAAACATATTTAAGATGTCTTCTTGTTCCACAAAACTCATCTCGCAGTCAATCTGTGTAAACTCGGGTTGTCTATCCGCTCTTAAATCCTCATCTCGAAAACATTTTACTATTTGATAGTATCTGTCATAACCACTCACCATTAATAATTGCTTAAAAGTTTGTGGGGATTGTGGTAATGCATAAAATTCACCTGCGTTCATTCTGCTAGGTACCACAAAATCTCTAGCACCTTCGGGCGTGCTTTTAATTAAGAATGGAGTTTCAATATCCATGAATCCTTTTTCATGTAAATAGTTACGTGCTGCACGATTTACATGATATCTTAATTCTAAATTCTTTTTTACTGCGTTTCTTCTTAAATCCAAAAAACGATATTTCATTCTGATATCATCTCCGCCATCGGTGTCATCTTGAATGGTGAAAGGTGGGACCATTGAACTATTTAAAATGCTAAATGCAGTGACTTTAATTTCAATTTCGCCAGTTGGAATTTGTGTGTTTTTGTTGGAACGCTCAATCACTGTTCCCGTTACTTGAATTACAAATTCGCGACCTAAAGGTTGTGCATCTAATTGCGCTTGTAATTCTTCTCCCATCAATAATTGGGTAATACCATAACGATCTCTAATGTCCACAAAAGTGATAGCTCCAAATTTACGGATGGTTTGCACCCAGCCCGCAAGGGTGACCGTTTGGTTGACAAATTGAATATTTAATTCCCCACATTGATGCGTACGATACATAAAAAACTATTGATATAAGTTAGAACTGCAAATATAACCCAATTCCCATAAATTCACCATCTTTGCGACATGAGTGACCGTTTGATATCTAAGAACGCCAGAAGAGCTGTTTTATCTGGGTTTTTCTTCTTTGCAGGAATCTGTTTTGCCAGTTGGGCAAGCCGTATTCCCGATATTAAAATGCAGCTGGGCTTAAGTGATGCAGCTTTGGGTGGAATGCTATTATTTTTACCCATGGGATCCTTATTAGCCATACCTATTTCAGGAAGTTTGACCTCTCGCTATGGAAGTAATCGCATGCTTAAAATAGCATGTATTTTATACCCCTTGGGATTAGTGCTTCTTGGAATTTGTAAAGTAAAATGGGAATTAGGGCTTTGTTTATTTTTCTTTGGAATGGCCGGAAATTTATATAATGTATCCGTGAATACGCAAGCAGTAGTATTAGCAAAACAATTTGAGAAAAGTATTATTTCAAAATTTCACGGCTTTTGGAGTTTAGCAGGATTTACTGGAGGATTAGTAGGGGGCTTTTTTGTAGCACATCAATTAGCGCCAATATATCAATTTATACTTATTGCAATGATTGGGTTGTTATTTGTTACACTATTTAATTCTTATTTAACACCCAGTGAATCCAACAAACAACCATTACATAAAATGTGGAATAAACCCACGCCTTTAATATTGCAATTTGGTATCATCGCTTTAGGGAATATGATTTGTGAAGGAATGATGTTTGATTGGAGTGGCATCTATTTTCAAAAAGTAGTACAAGTGTCTTATGAGTGGCGCACTTTAGGTTATATTTCGTTTATGGCATGCATGGCCACGGGAAGAATGTTTTCAGATAGTTTAATTACTTATTGGGGTCCTCGTAAACAACTCATGTTAAGTGGTGCCTTAGTTACTTTAGGTTTACTTATTGCGGTCTCTCTTCCGCATATCATTATTTCGGCAATTGGTTTTATGTTAGTAGGTTTTGGGGTATCGTCTGTGATACCTACTATATATGGATCTGTAGGAAAAGCAGCAGCGCCAGGTCAGGCAAGTATAGCACTTGCATCTGTTTCCTCCATTGGATTCTTTGGATTTTTAATAGGGCCACCTATTATTGGTTTTTTAGCAGAAGCGATTGGTTTAAGAGGTGCTTTTTTAGTCATCGCTATTTTAGGCGTTTCTACCCTAATTCAATCTAATAGACTTAAGAAATATTTATAAAGTTTGAGGGTCTTCTTGATGTCTTGGTTTGTAGAGTAAGTAGTAATAAGCTAAAATTAAAACTCCTGTTACAAAAGGAATCATTGCCAAATGTTTGACTGTGATGGTATCAAAAACAATATTATTATCTACTCCAAAAAATTCACTGCACATCCAAAAGGAGTTGGCAGAAATCCAAACCGTGATAGCTAGGTTGTGACAAAGTTCGGAAACAATTTGACGTGTGCGCCAAGCAATCACAATGGAAATTGCTAATGTAGGAATGATCATCATGATGCCTAATGGTTTCCAAAACATACACCATGCAATATCTTTAAACAACCAAAATACAATATGTAAATTTTCCATTTTGCGATATGCAATAGGAATATTGTAAAATTCATTTTTTTCTTGACTCATGCTTTTAGCTTTATAACTTAAAAATATAATTTTTTTTCAACTTTACGAAAGGCTGTTTTTACTCAGTAATTCATTGAATCTACTCAAACTCGCTTCGGGGTGAATGGGCGCGCCATTCAAATCATGCGCCATTAATTGAGCAGCAAAAAAAGGCGCTAGCGAACAACCTTTGGTACCTAGTCCATTTATAATACCAACGTTTTTATAAATAGGATGATACCCTACAAAAGGTCGTCGTTCTTTATTGGCGGGCCTTAATCCCACTAAATGATCTTTAATTTCATAGGGGAAGGTGAGTAATTGATTCAGTGCTTCGATCATTTTTTGTTTGAAACTTTCGGAGGGGTGTAAGTTGTCAAAATCCCATTCATAATTAGATCCCACCCAAAACAAATCCGCCTTCCAAGGAACGATGGTGATATTGGATTTGTAAATAAAATGGGGGGATAGATTTTTGATTTCAACAATCAACGCTTCTCCTTTATTAGGCGCAAAGGGCAGCGTATTAAAATAGGGGTTGTTAAAAGCATTCACCCCGTCACAAAAAATAATTTTATTAGCTGTGATATTTTTCCAACACACATTTTCATTTGTAATTGTAACATCATTTAATTCAAAATCGTCCGTAATATAATTTTCTTTTTCAATTTGCAATTGTTTCCATTGCGAAAGCATTTTGTTTAAGTCAATCCAATAACAGGAATCAATCATGCCTGTTCCAAAGGGCGTATTGAAATTGGAAAGTGAAATTTCTTCATGGATGGTTTGCAAATAAACATTGTCATGATGAAGTCGATACTCAAAACTTTCCTTCATTTGTTCAGAAGGATGGATTAATACTACTGGCGTTTTTTGAATGAGTGTAGTATTCAACATTTCTTGCATGGAATTATAAGCAGCTACTGAAAAAGGAAGTACTTCCTCGATGATCCATGTTTGCACAATACGTCGACCTGTTACAGGATTAATCACACCACTTGCTACTTTACTTGCGGCAGCCTGTGAAGCGCTATTCACTATGACAAATGAAATTTCTTGTTGCGACAAATAATAAGATAACCAAGTGCCTGCTAAACCTTGCCCTACAATTAAATATGTCACCTTTTTATTCAAGGAGTTTATTTATTTAGGGTGTTGATAGAGTATCTAACGCTGTCTTTGATGTTACCCACTTTGGCAACAAGTTCAATGGCAAAGCTTCCTTTATAATCATGTGGAACTGTAAAAGGGAAGGAGGTGGTATAATTTTCGTTTTGAATAGTCGTAAAATATTGAAAAGGGAAAAAGTTTAAAAACCAACCATCAGCTGCATTTTTGGAAGCGTTAAAAATAGAAAAACTGAGTTCTCCAGTTTTTTCTTCTGCAATTTGATGTTGAATTTCTACCTTAAGTAAGAAAGCTGCACCTGGCTTTAAATTTTTAGGAGGCGTGCATTTAATATGTAAAGGAGACGTTTGCGCGATAGCAAAACTGCACCAGATACTTCCTAAAATAATCAAACCCATCAAACGTTTCATAGAACAAACTTACAATAAAAAATCCCTTATCGGTGTAGGATAAGGGATTTCAGTATAATGTATGAATTACTTTATTTTTTTAGCACAGCAGCCATAGTCTTGCCAATATCTGCAGGGCTAGCCACAACATGAATTCCGCAATCTGCCATGATTTTCATTTTAGCAGCAGCAGTATCATCCGCGCCACCAATGATCGCACCTGCGTGTCCCATTCTTCTACCTGGAGGCGCTGTTTGACCAGCAATAAATCCAACTACTGGTTTCTTTAAATTATCCTTAATCCAATTAGCCGCATCTGCTTCCATGCTACCGCCAATTTCACCAATCATAATAATACCTTCTGTAGCTGGATCGTTCATTAATAATTCAACAGCTTCTTTAGTTGTTGTTCCAATAATGGGATCGCCACCAATTCCAATCGCTGTAGTAATTCCTAAACCTGCTTTCACAACTTGGTCAGCAGCTTCATAAGTTAAGGTTCCACTTTTTGAAACAATACCAATGGTTCCTTTTTTGAAAATAAAGCCTGGCATGATACCAACTTTAGCTTCTTCTGCAGTAATTACACCTGGACAGTTAGGTCCTATTAAACGAGTATTTTTTCCTTGTAAATAATTTTTCACTTTTACCATATCCTGAACAGGTATGCCTTCGGTGATACACACTACTAATTCAATACCAGCATCACTCGCTTCCATGATAGCATCTGCGGCAAATGCAGGAGGTACGAAGATGATACTTACATTAGCAGCTGTATTTTTTACTGCATCTGCTACGGTGTTAAATACAGGACGATCTAAATGAGTAGAGCCTCCTTTACCGGGAGTCACACCACCCACCACTTGGGTACCATATTCAATCATTTGACTGGCATGAAAACTACCTTCTGTACCGGTAAAACCTTGTACAATAATTTTCGAATTTTTATTTACTAATACTGACATGAGGACGTTTTTTCTTATTTGTGGCGCAAAAATAGGTTAAACCTGCTTTTTTTACCCTTATTTTCCAATAAAAAATGAAGGTTTTTTTATAAATGGTCAGCATGTAGTACTTTTGCCCCTCCCTAGGAAAATATTAAAATAAAAATTATGGCAACAACATCAGACATCAGTCGTGGAATGATTTTAAAATTAGATGGTAGTTTGTACTCTGTAGTAGAGTTTGGAGAGAATAAAACTGCTCGTGCAGCCGCAAAAATTTGGGCTAAATTAAAAGGGGTAGATAATAAAAGATCTATTGAAAAAACATGGAATAGCGGTGAAAACATATATCCAGTGCGTGTTGAAAAGAAGGCGTTTCAGTTCTTATACAAGGATGACAGCGGTTATAACTTAATGAACAATGAAACTTTTGAGCAAATCGCTATGGCGGAAGAGATGATTGATGCCCCTCAATTTTTAATCGAAGGAGCGGAAGTATTTGTATTCATGAATACCGAAACCGAAATGCCCATTGGAGCAGAATTACCTGAGAAAATTGACGTTTTAATCACTTATTGCGAAAATGGAGTAAAAGGGGACACTGCAACTCGTGCTTTAAAATCTGCGACTATTGAATCGGGTGCCACTGTGATGGTTCCTTTATTTGTGAATGAAGGTGAGAAAATCAAGATCAATACAAAAAATGGTGAATATGTAGAAAGAGTGAAGTAGTCTTATAGGCTATTTTATACTCATATATAGATGAATTATGGTGAAAATAGGGAATTTTAGGTTCCCTATTTTTATGCCCAAAATGCCCAATTTTTATAAAAAAAGGCCATTTTTTCACCAAAATTCATAAAAAAACCCCAATTTTACCCAAAATTGCCAAATATGGACTTGAAACAAATTCATGATTTAATCAAAGTAGTTAACAAGAGTAATATCGGTGAAATTAGCATCGAAGACAAGGACGGGAAAGTAACGATCAAACAAAAAGAAGAAAAAGTTACCGTAACCACGAGTCCGGCTCAAGTATATGCATCAGCCCCTGCTGCTCCAGCGGCCGCAGCCGCACCTGCTGCTTCTGCCCCAGTTGCTCCTGCGAAAGCAGACAACTTCATTACAATTAAAAGCCCTATGATTGGAACTTTCTATCGTCGTACTTCTCCAGACAAGCCAATGCTAGCAGAAGAAGGAACAGAAGTGAAAGAGGGTAAAGTGGTTTGTATTATTGAAGCCATGAAATTATTCAACGAAATTGAAAGCGAAGTAAAAGGTACCATCGTAAAAGTATTGGTAGAAGATGCTAGCCCAGTTGAATTTGACCAACCTTTATTTTTAGTGGAGCCAGCTTAGTGGACCTATTATCTAATTTTAATTCTAACTAATGTTTAAAAAGATATTGATAGCCAATCGTGGCGAAATTGCTTTGCGTATTATTCGAACTTGTAGGGAAATGGGGATTAAAACAGTTGCCGTTTATTCTACAGCAGATAAGGATAGTTTACACGTGAAGTTTGCAGATGAAGCCGTTTGTATTGGCGGTCCTAAAGGACAAGAATCCTATTTGAATATTCCTCATATCATGGCAGCTTGTGAAATTACAAATGCCGATGCCGTGCATCCAGGGTATGGTTTTTTAGCAGAGAATGCAAAGTTTGCACAAATTTGTGCTGACCATGGAATTAAATTTATTGGACCTACTCCCGAAATGATTAATAAAATGGGAGATAAGATTACTGCTAAGGACACCATGATTAAAGCAGGTGTTCCAGTAGTTCCAGGTGGAGAAGGTTTATTAGAAAGTGTAGATGAAGCAAAAAAACTAGCAAAGCATATTGGATATCCAGTTATCATCAAAGCCACCGCAGGTGGTGGTGGTAAAGGAATGCGTGTGGTTTGGAATGAAGAAGAAATTGAAAAAGCATACAGTGCTGCTAAAATGGAAGCAGGTGCTAGTTTCAAAAATGACGGCTTATACATGGAGAAATTTGTGGAAGAGCCTCGACATATTGAAATTCAAGTAGCAGGAGATCAATATGGTAATGTATGTCATTTGAGTGAACGTGATTGTTCTATACAAAGACGTC
Source organism: Chitinophagaceae bacterium (assembly GCA_947372105.1). Taxonomy (GTDB): domain Bacteria; phylum Bacteroidota; class Bacteroidia; order Chitinophagales; family Chitinophagaceae; genus Sediminibacterium. The sequence continues at coordinate 5,293 of CANBSH010000015.1, read as the reverse complement.
ACCAAAAATTAGTAGAAGAATCTCCTTCTCCATTTATGACTCCTGAACTTCGTCATAAAATGGGAGAAGCTGCTATTAAGGCAGCGAGTGCTATTAATTATGAAAGTGTAGGTACTGTTGAATTTTTAGTAGATAAGCATCGCAATTTTTATTTCATGGAAATGAATACACGTATTCAGGTGGAACATTGCGTAACCGAAGAAGTAGTGAGCTATGATTTAATTAAAGAACAAATTAAAATTGCAGCAGGCGAAAAAATTTCGGGCCGTAACTATGAGCCACAATTGCATGCAATTGAATGTCGTATAAATGCGGAAGATCCTTATAATGATTTTAGACCTTCACCCGGAAAGATTACCGTATTGCATACCCCAGGCGGACATGGCGTTCGTGTAGATAGTCATGTATATGCTGGCTATGTGATTCCTCCTTATTATGATTCTATGATAGGTAAATTAATTACCGTAGCGCAAACACGCGAGGAAGCTATTAATACCATGTATCGTGCTTTAAGTGAATATGTGATTGAAGGTGTGAAAACAACCATTCCTTTTCATTTACAGTTAATGCAAAATGAAGATTTCAGAAAAGGAAACTTTACCACTAAATTCTTGGAAACATTTACCATGAAGTAATTTTAATTTTTCTTCGCTTTTTTAAAATATAAAAGCTCGAAAAATACTCTAATGAAAATAAATAGGGGGCACCATAAAGGAGCCCCCTATTTATATTTTCTTCGCTTTTTTAAAATATAAAAGCTCGAAAAATACTCTTATGAAATTAAAAAGGAGCCACCGAAACGGGGCTCCTTTTTGCATCAAACATTACCTCTGGGGAATATGTTTCTCTTAAGAAATAGTTTTTATATTATTTCATAAGAACTATCTTAAGAATAAAAGTTCTCTGTATTTTGGAAGTGTCCATAATTCATCATCCACTAGTTGCTCCAATTTATCAACGTGGTAACGGATTTTGTCAAAGTATTGTGCTTTCACTTTGGATTCGTAAGCAATAGCCTTGTCTCTTGAATTTTCAATGTTATTAGCCACTTTTCTTTCTTCCACCATCGCATGGACATTGTCATATACTTGTTGAATATGGGTACTTACATCTTTTAATAAAGTTAATTGTCCTTTATATAATTTTTCTGGAAGCGCAGCTTCGCGAAGTAAGCTTACATTTTTCAATAATTCATTTTGATACTTAATCGCAGAAGGAATAATATGATTAGTAGCTAAGTCGCCCATGATGCGCGCTTCAATTTGTACTTTTTTAATGTACTTCTCTAATTCAATTTCGTAACGAGCTTCTAATTCACTGTGCGTATAAATATTATTATCCTTGAATAATTTTTTCGCTTTTTCGGTTACCATCGCATCTAAAGCTACTGGAGTAGTTTTTAAATTAGGCAAGCCTCTTTTTTCAGCTTCTTTATGCCACTCTTCGCTATAACCATCACCTTCAAATAAAATCTTCTTACTGGATACAATGTATTTTTGGATGACTTGCATAATAGCAATTTCCTTTTTATCGCCTTTCTCAATTAAAGCATCTACTTCTTGAGCAAATTTTACTAAAGTATCAGCTACAATAGTATTTAAAATAGTCATTGGATGACTACAGTTGGCTGTAGAACCTACTGCGCGGAACTCGAATTTATTTCCAGTGAATGCAAAAGGAGAAGTACGGTTACGATCGGTATTGTCCAGTAAAAGTTCAGGGATGCTTCTGTGTAAATCTAATTTCAAGATGGCTTCATCTTGTTCATCAAATTTAGTGCCTACTCTTGATTCCACATCTTGCAACACTTTGGTTAAATATTCACCTACAAATACCGAAATTATAGCAGGAGGCGCTTCGTTGGCGCCTAAACGAAAATCGTTAGAAGCAGAAGCAATACTTGCTCTTAAAATATCTGCATAATCATGTACTGCTTTAATAGCATTTACAAAAAAGGTAAGGAACATTAAGTTGGTCTTAGGTGTTTTACCTGGTGCTAATAAATTCACACCCGTATCGGTAGCTAAACTCCAGTTATTATGTTTACCACTACCGTTAATTCCCGCAAATGGTTTTTCATGTAACAATACAACCAGCTTATGTCTCTTTGCAATACGAGTCATTACATCCATCAATAAAATGTTATGATCTACAGCAATATTAACTTCTTCAAAAATAGGAGCACACTCAAATTGAGCAGGTGCTACCTCATTGTGACGAGTTCTTAATGGAATACCTAATTTGTAAGATTCGTTTTCAAAGTCACGCATAAAAGCATACACTCTTTCTGGAATGGATCCAAAATAATGATCTTCTAATTGTTGTCCTTTTGCAGGAGCAGCACCAAAAACAGTTCTTCCGCATTGTACTAAATCCGGACGTGCATTTACTAGTGCTTCATCAATAACAAAGTATTCTTGTTCCCAACCTAAAGTAGGAGTTACTTTACTTACATTCTTATCAAAATAATTACAAACCGTAACTGCTGCTTTATTTAAAGCTTCTGTAGCTTTCATCAATGGGGCTTTGTAATCTAATGATTCACCCGTATAAGAAACAAAAATGGTAGGAATACATAAAGTTTTTCCATTTCCAATTTCAATAATAAAAGGGGGTGAAGAAGGATCCCATGCAGAATATCCTCTTGCTTCAAATGTGGCTCTCAATCCTCCACTAGGAAAAGAAGACGCATCTGGTTCTTGTTGTATTAATGCAGCACCATCAAATTCTTCAATGGCAGTACCATCCGATTTTAAAGTAAAAAAGGAATCATGTTTTTCTGCAGTGCTTCCTGTTAATGGTTGAAACCAGTGTGTGTAGTGTGTTACACCTTTACTTTCGGCCCATGCTCTTATACCAGTTGCAATTTGACTTGCAACAGCGCGATCAATTTTTTTAGATCCTTTAAAACTATTCAATAAACTTTTGTATGCTTCGTCACTCAAAAAGGCTCTAGCTTCTTTTAAACTAAAAACGCTTTCTCCAAATATGGCAGTTATTTTAGAAGCTCTAACATCCGGGGAAGCTGCTTTTTCATGACTCACGTGTTTTACTGCATCTGATCTTAATGACATATATATTTTATTTAAATATTATTAATGGGCTAAAGGTAACCTCATTTTTGTAGGAGTAATCAACAAAAAATCCCCCAAAAAGGGGGATTTTCATTCAAAACACTAGTTACGAACACATTATCTTTAAAAAACCGACAATTATACTTTTGCAGTTTTTACAGTTTTGATAATTCTGGCTGCTACTTTATATGGATCAGCAGCAGAGTTTGGACGGCGATCTTCTAACCAACCTTTCCAACCTTTTTCAACCGCACCAATTGGGATACGTATACTTGCTCCTCTATCAGAAACTCCAAAAGAGAAATCGTGTATAGAAGCGGTTTCATGTTTACCGGTTAAACGTAAATGGTTATCGGCACCATACACATCAATGTGTTCTTTTACAAATGGACGGAAAGATTCACAAATGATATCATAGGTTTCTTTCTTGCCACAGGTTCTTAAAGTGGTGTTAGAGAAGTTCGCGTGCATACCAGAACCATTCCAATCTAAAGTACCTAAAGGTTTACAATGCCAGTTAATAGATACGCCATAAGTTTCACCAATTCTTTCTAATAAGTAACGAGCAATCCAAATTTGATCTCCAGCTTCTTTTGCACCTTTTGAAAATATTTGGAACTCCCATTGTCCTGCAGCCACTTCTGCATTGATACCTTCAATATTCAAACCTGCTTCAATACAAGCATCTAAATGTTCTTCTACAATATTTCTTCCGTATGCATTGTTAGCACCTACTGAACAATAGTAAGGTCCTTGAGGTCCAGGGTAACCGCCTTCTGGAAAACCTAAAGGTTTATTAGTTGCTGGATTCCATAAAAAATATTCTTGTTCAAAACCGAACCAAAAATCATTGTCATCATCTTCGATCGTTGCACGTCCATTTGATTCGTGAGGTGTACCATCAGAACTTAATACTTCACACATGACTAAGAAAGCATTTTTGCGTTGTGGATCTGCACAAATAAAAACTGGTTTTAACAAACAGTCACTAGAACCGCCGGGTGCTTGTTCGGTACTAGAGCCATCAAAACACCACACGTCGCAATCTTCTAATTTGCCACTAAAATTTTTTTCAATTTTTGTTTTACTTCTTAAAGACTGAGTGGGTTTGTAACCATCAAGCCAAATGTACTCTAACTTTGATACTGACATAGGGTTGGATTTTTGGGTATTAATAAAATATATAATATTATGGAAATGCTATCTTTTTATTAAATAAGGCTCGAAAATAATATATAATTACAAATTTTAGCACTCAATGTTCATAAAAAATCAAAAATATGGATAAAATATAAATATATAAAAATAGTATAATATTAAATTATACTACAAATGCTTGATTTTCAATAAAAATCACTTTTTGGGTCATACACATTTATACTGCTTATATGTTGGTAATTCAGGCACACACTTCTATATCACTTTTGTAACTTCGCGTCATCTATTAAATAGCATAATTATTTCGAATGGAAATCACTGTAAAAACTGCCCAACAACTTAGATTGACTGCGGATGAATTTGAAAGTATTAAACAAAAATTAGGGCGTACTCCCAATTTTACAGAGCTATGTGCTTTTAGTGGCATGTGGAGTGAGCATTGTAGTTATAAAAATTCCATTAAGTGGTTAAAAACCTTACCACGTGATGGTGGTAGAATGTTAGTTGCTGCAGGAGAAGAAAATGCAGGATTGATGGATATTGGAAATGATTACGGTGTTGTATTTAAAATAGAAAGTCATAATCACCCAAGTGCATTGGAACCATTTCAAGGTGCTGCTACTGGAGTAGGTGGAATTCAAAGAGATATTTTTACAATGGGCGCTCGTCCCATTGCATCTTTAAATAGTTTACGATTTGGAAATTTAGAGGATAATAAAACAAAACGTTTATTAGCTGGTGTGGTGCATGGTATTGGACATTATGGAAATTGTTTTGGTGTTCCTACCGTGGGGGGTGAATTATATTTTGAAGATTGTTATCATACCAATCCTTTGGTAAATGCAATGAGCGTAGGTATTGTAAAAGCTGGTAAAACAGTGAGTGCCACTGCAGAGGGAAAAGGCAATCCGATTTTCTTTGTGGGTAGTGCAACTGGTAAAGATGGTATTGGTGGTGCAAGTTTTGCGTCTGCTGAAATCACAGCGGATAGTGTAGAAGAATTACCAGCAGTTCAAGTTGGAGATCCTTTCCAAGAAAAGAAATTATTAGAAGCTTGTTTA